>NZ_CP018865.1 GCF_002849715.1 Arthrobacter crystallopoietes | reverse complement strand
GGGGGATTCGTCGTGCGGGTCAGAGGCCCGGATTCTGGGGCGTTGTGTTTGCTGTGTGAGCCGGGGAGGGATGTCTCAGGCGCAGATGACGCGGATGTTGTAGTCGCTGGTGTCCAGCATTTTGCGGGTGTCGAGGGTTCCTCCTTGATCCAAAGGACCCCCGCTTCGGGAGCAACCTTTTCCACCCGGCCGTGGTACCGGATCCGATCGGGTCCGATGGCTTCGATCCGGGCCCCGCGGCGGAGGCCTGAGACGTCATCAAGGCGGGCAGAGGCGGGTGGGCGTTCGACAGGGGAAGTTTCCGATGTCATGGGTTCCTTACTTTTCGGCATTGGGGGTAACTCTTTTCATGGTTGCTCGGAAAAGGTGGTTTGGAGGTTGCGCGGGTGCCGCCTGTTCAGAGTGCACGTCCGGTGTCTGGGGGAGTAGCGCGAAGTGGCCGCAGACGCTGCCGGGCCAGGGGTGGCATTGCGCTAGTTGACCTGGACACGCGGCAAACGCTGGTCCGCCCAGGAACATCACACACCCGGCCGGATGGCCAAGGAGCGTGCAAAGGACGAACAGAGGAACTCACAACATTCGTGGCGTACGAAGTCCTCTCCCCGCCCAAGGCGGGGCCGGCTGTCAACCTTGGCACCCTACCCCATACACTTTTTTCTCCTGCAACACTCGGCCCCGGGGCGTAATGCATCTGGGTGACGGTCCGGCCTTTGGCGGGAGCGCATCGGGAAGACGCGATCCAGGCCGCAAGGGAAGCGCTCGGGTGCTGCCTCTGCCTGGCATCGCTCAAGCGGCGCCTTCAATCCCGGTACGCGGGAGCCGTGTACAGCTGGACGTGGACCCATGCAGCTGTACACGGCTCCTTGCCGTGGTGCCTAGTGCTCGTGGCCCGGCAGGGCGGAGATCCAGAGCCACCGGGCAGCGGCTCGGCCGGGATTGCGGTAGGAGTGCGGGGTGCCGGGGTCGATCAGGGCTGATTCGCCGGCATGGAGTTGGTGCACCACTTGGCCGGACTGCAGTTCCAAATGGCCCTCCAGCACCAACAGGCATTCCTCTTCGCCGGAGTGGGCGTAGGGTGCCACGCGTGATCCCTCGCCCGGTTCGAGCACTGCCTCGATAACTTGGAGGGTTTTGGCATCAGGCGGGGTGACGAACCTGTCGCGGTAGAGACCGGAAGGGTGGTCGACCAGGACCTGCCGGAGCGGTTTCCGGGGTTCCGGTTCCCCGCTTTCCTCTGCCAGGAGTGCGGACATCGGAACGTTGAGGGCGCCGGCGATGCGCATGAGCGAGGAGAACGACAGGTTCGCCTTCCGGCGCTCCGCCTGGGAAAGGAATCCTTCGGAGAGCCCGGTCTTTTCGGCCATGTCCTGCAGGGTCATGTCCAAAGACCGCCGGATCCGGCGGATCCGCGGGCCGGGGGAGATAGAGGCGGCGTCGGGGGATTCTTCCCGCGTCTCCGTTTCGTTCTCCCGCATGTCCGGTTCCCGTCCTTCTGGCAGAGCCGATGTTTCCAATGGTGCCTGCAGCCGATCCTTGGCCGACAACTGAGACTATCAGGGCTTATTTCACGTGGTCTCCCTGAACCGCTCGACCGCCACCGCGGCAATCAGGACGGCACCGATCACGATTCCTGGACGTAGCTGGAAACATTGCAGCAGGTTCATGCCGTTGCTGAGCACGCCCAGGAAAACCACACCGAGGACCACCCGCCATAAGACGCCTTCGCCGCCGAAGAGCGAGGTGCCGCCGAGGACGGCTGCCGCGATGGAAAGCATGACGTAACTGGCACCGAGCGATGCTTCGCCGGAGCCGACGCGGGCTGTGAGCAGGATACCGGCGAGAGCAGCGAGCATCGAGCACATGACGAAGGCCAGGATGATGGTGCGCTTAACGTTGACGCCGGCGACCAGGGCGGCCGCGCGGTTGCCGCCGACGGCGTACATGTTGCGTCCCGCGTGCATCCGTGACATGAAGACACCGACGCCAATGGACAGGGTGATGCCGACGAGGACTGGCACCGGGATTCCGAGGACGGAGGAAGTAGCCAGGGCATCGGTGAAGGTCAGTGGCACCCCGACGATCGGGGCGCCCTTGGAGATGATCAGGGCCAATCCGGTCAGCACCGAGGTGGAGCCGAGCGTGGCCATGAATGAGGGGACTTTCAGGTAGGCCACTATGAGGCCGTTCAGCAGGCCGACAGCGCCGCCGACGACGAGGCCGACGGCGATGCCGACCAGCACTGAGCCGGGACCGTCCGCCGTCGCGGCGGTGGCCATGGCTACGATCACACTGGTCAGGGCGACGGTGGCGCCGACGGACAGATCCAATTGTGCGTTGATCAGGACGATCATCTGGCCCATGGCGATGAGCAGCAGGAAGACGGATTGGCGGGCGATGTTCATCAGGTTCGCGCCGTCGAGGAACCGTGGCTCCATAATGGTGAAACCCAAAACATCAGGATGAGCAGGCAGGGCAGCAGCCCCACGGTCAGCAGGAACTGAACGTTGCTCTGCCGCGGTGCAGATGCCCGTTCAGGGCGGATGATGGTGGTCAATGTTTCTCCTTGATGGAAAACAGATAGGGATAGGTCACGCCGCGGCGTGGGCGAAGAAGGCATGTGCGATGGCTTCTTCGGTGATCTCGGCTCCGGTCAGGTGGGCCGAGACGCTTCCTTCGTGCATGACATAGACACGGTCGCTGATGCCGATGATTTCAGTGAGGTCGGACGAGATGACCAGCACCCCGTGGCCGGCTTCGGCGTAGTTGTCGATCAACCGGTAGACGTCGGCCTTGGCCCCGACATCAATTCCGACGGTCGGCTCATCGAAGATATGGACCTTGGCTGCGTGGAGCTGCCCCTGGCCAGGACCGCCTTCTGCTGGTTGCCGCCGGAGAAGGCGCCGGCTTTGCGGTTCAGCAGCATCGGACGGAGGTCGAGTGCTTCGCCGATGCTGGTGGCCCGGCGCGACTCTTCGGCCCTTCTGAGGAAGCCAAACCGCCTGAGACCTGCGGCCTGGTGCGAGCCCATGGTCATTGCCTCCAGCAGCGGCCGGCCCATGACCAGGCCTTCGGTGCGCCGGTCGGATGGGTAGTAGACCAGGCCCTGCGCCAGCATGCCGGCCGGAACCGGCGTAACCACCTGCCGGCCGTCCAGCACGATCTGCCCGCCCAGGACCTTGTCCAGGCCGAAGCAGGCACGGCCGATCTCGGACTTTCCGGATCCGAGCAGGCCAGCGATACCGACGACTTCCCCGGCCCGTAGCGTTAGCGAAACCTGGCGGAGCGTGGCGGTCGTCAGCTCATGCAGGCTCAGCAGCTCCGACCCGGGACTGCGCATCGAATGCTGGTACAACGACGACGCGGGCCGGCCGATCATGCGCTCGACCACCACGGATTCCTCTAAGGGCGCCTGCAGCGTCTCGATGAACTGACCGTCCCGGAGGACGGTGACCCGATCGGCGATCGCCATCACCTCGTGCATGCGGTGCGTGATGTACAGGATTGCCACTCCGCGTCCGGCCAGGTCCTTGACGATCTGCAGCAGCCGCCGGCTCTCCTGCTCGCCCAACGACGCCGTTGGTTCGTCAAGAATGAGCAGCTTGGCGTCTCCCATCAGCGCCCGGGAGATCTCGATCAGTTGCTGCGAGGAGCGGGGCAAAGTACCGGCCCTGGCGTCCAGGGGCAGATAAGCGCCCAAGGCCGCCAGGCTCTCCCGTGCCTGCCGCAGCATCTGCTTTCGGCTGATGAACCCGGTTCGGCCCGGAATGGCGCCCAGACAGATGTTCTCCGCCACCGAGAGCTGCGGCACAACATTCAGCTCTTGGAAGACGGTGCGGATCCCGGCGTCTTCGGCATCCTGCGGCCTGGCGAAATCGATTTCCGTGCCGTTGAGCCGGATGGTTCCGGCGGACTGCTTCTGGGCTCCTGCCAGGATCTTGATCAGGGTCGATTTTCCGGCCCCGTTTTCGCCCATGAGGGCATGGATTTCACCGGGGCGTATGTCGAATGAGACACCGCTGAGCGCCGTGACGCCGGGAAACGTTTTGCTGACGTTGCTGATGTCGATCAACGCATTCATGACCGGACCCCGCTTTCATATACCGGGGCACCGTCCACATAGGTGCGGTGCACCCGGATGCTTGTCAGTTCGTCCCCGGACGCCGTCCTGGGTCCCTGTCCAGAACGGTGATGTCGGCCGCCTTGCCTGTCTCCAGGGAACCGGTCAGATGGTCGATGCCCAGCACCCTGGCTGCCTCGATGGTGTGCAGCCGCAGCGCCTGGGCTACGGAGATCGCTTCCTCCGGTTCAATGTGGTGTCCCCAGTAGCTGCGGCGCGATACGGCGGACGCGATGGTCTGCAGCGGGTTGGTAGCCCCCTGCTCGCCGCCGAGGGTGATGTCCGAGCTGAATACCGGGGTAACGCCTTCGTTCAGCACGGTGTTCACGGGTAGCCGGCCGGCCGTGCCGGTGTCGGGGAACAGCATCGGCAGGTAGTCGCCGATGAAGTTGTGCAGGAACCCGGGCTGCATCACGGGGATGACGTTGGCAGCGCGCCAGATGGCGATGTCTGCGGCGTCGGCCAGGACGTTGCCCAGGTGCTCGATCCGGATGGGCGCGTATTCGTGGGGTTTGCCCAGGGCCAGGATCGCTTCAAGTGCTTCACGCTGTGCCCTGGTCCCGTTCGTATGAATGGCAACCTGGACATTCTTCAGCCGGGCCGTTCCGATGGCGTCCATCAGGGCCGGCCTCGACAGGTTCAGCTTGCCGCGGTACCCGCGGTGCGGGCTGTGGTCGCGGGTGTATTCGGACAGGCTTGCGGCGTTCCGCGCCGAGTAGCCTCCGTCGGCAAACACTTTAACGCCGCGGGCCCATACTTTGTCCGGACCGCTGCGGGATGTGTAGTCGGCGACCCAGTGGCAGGCATCGGCCACGGGTAGATATGACGGTGCCATGGCGTAGAACGCGATACGGCCTGCGATGTCGCCGTTGCTGACGGCTTCATCCAGGATCTCGATGTCGCGGCCGGTTTCGGCCATTTCACCGATGGTGGTCACGCCGTTGGCCAGGAAATCGGTGCGGAAAGTGTCCGCATAGAACCGGGACAGTTCGCCGCGGCTGCTGGCCGGGATGGGCAGCAGACCGTCGATTTCCGCGACGACACCGGTGGGCCGGCCGCGGTCGTCCAGATGCACGACCGGGCTGCCCCAGAGGCCCTCGCTGCCGTTCATGTACTGCTCGACCTGGGCGATCTCGAGGGCGGCACTGTTGAGCACCGAGACGTGTCCGCCGCAGTGCAGCACGATCGGTGTGGCCCGGCTGACCGAGTCCAGTTCCTCTCTGGTGGGCAGGCGGTGCTCCGCCAGTTTCTGGTCGAAGAACAGGTTGCCATAGCCGATCAGCCAGTCGCCGACGGTCCGCCCTGCCTTCAGGCCGGTGGCCAGGGCGTCCAGGACGTCGGCAATGGTCTTGCAGGCGGGCACCCGGCAGTCGATGCCACGGTGGGTGCCTGCGGCGTACTGCGAGAAGTGGACGTGTGGATCTATGAAACCGGGCATGATGGCCCGCTGGCCCATGTCGTGTACGGGCACTCCGTCGCGGCGCAACTGTTCCGCGTAGGAATTGTCTCCGGTCCCCGCGATCCGGCCGTTTTCCACGTAAACCACCGTCGTTCCCGGGGCCGCCGTCATGGTGATGACGTTGCCTTGGAGGGCAAACGTTGCGCTCATTTGCTGCTTCCTTTCACATCGAACACCGGGTCCCAGCCCTCCGGAGCGAAACTTCCGGTGGCGTCAAATGACTCGATGTTCTGGTATCCGTCCTCGCGGGGACCGCAGATGACCAGCGGTTCGGGGGCGTACCGTTCAATGTCAGGGTTCAACGGGATGTCCTGAAGGACGCGGACGGCCAGGTCCACCGACATTTTCCCGATCCGGCTCGATTGCTCCGACGGGGCGCAATTCGCCCGGCCCTTGTCGATCAGCTCCACCGACTGCGGTGTGACATATGTGCCGTAGAGGCGCACGTCGCCGGTTTTTCCCTGTTCCGCCAACACGGTTGCGGCTACTTCCATGGTGATTGCGGTGCCCACGATCGCATCGATCTCCGGATTGGCGGACAAGACATCTTCTACCAGCTTGAGCTGGACCTCCTTGCCGGTGTCGCCATACTTGATGTCCGCTACAGCGATGCCGGAGTCCTTCGTGGCGGCTTCGAAGCCCAGCCTGGTCCGTTCGGTCCATCCCGCTCCGGCGGGACCCGGGAGGAGGGCGACCTTCATTGGCTCATCGAGCGTGGCCATATGGTCGCCGATGAGCTTGCCCATGTCGTAGTAGTCCTGAAGGACCCGGGCGTCCACCTCGGTGGATGAGACGCCGTTGCCGACGTCGATGACCTTGATTCCCTGCCGCTTCGCGGCGGCGATCGCCGGATTCAGCGACTCGTTGCTGACGGCGCTGAGCAGGATGGCGTCTGCGCCCGAGCTGATGCAGTCTTCCACCTGGGTCACCTGGTCGGCGAGGTTCTCATAGCCTCCTGCGTCCGTCGTCGTGAGGGAGACGTCCAGTTGCTGTGCCTGGTTGACCTGCCCGTAGTTCATGCCGATCCACGTCTGGTCCTTCAGATGCGGCAACACCGAACAGATACGCCAGTCCTCGTCCACGCTGTTCCTGTCCAGGGACTCATACGAGCCGGGGGCGTTCGGGCCCATGCAGCCGGCAGCTTCAATGTCAGGGGCATCGCAGTCCGTCAGCAGAGCGGGCACTTTCCACGACGCACCGGTTACCGGCTCAGCCGCGATTTCCACCGGTGCGCATCCGGCAACCAGCAACATCCCTGCTGCCGGCGCCAGAGCCACGAGTTTACGCATCCGGCCGTTCATGCCAGCAGTTCTTGGGCGAGCCGGTCAACATCGGGGCGGACCGGGCGGATCTCGCCGGAAGGAAAGCTCTCGGCGGCGAAGTTGATGGTGGCCTGCACGCGGCGCGATCCGGTGAACTTTTTCACCAAGGCGGAACGGACGTTGAGCAAATCCTTCGGCCAGGCCGTACCGATCTTTCCGTAGATGCGGGAGTACTGCTGGACTCCGTCGCTCATTTCCCGCTGGGCACTTTCCCATGACTTCAGGGCGAACTCGGGGTTGCTGCTGTTGGTCACCGCGATGGCCAGTGCCACGGCGTTGGTCATCGCAACGCACGCAGCCTGTCCCAGGTTGGGTGACATGGCGTGGGCCGCGTCTCCCACGATGGCAGCGCGTCCGTTGTACCACTTATCGACATGCACGTCGTGGAACGGAGCCCAGCGGCCCTCAGTGTTGGCGGGAATGCGCTCCAGCTGCGACCTGAACTCCGGGAAGCTTTCGATCCAGGAAGCCGGGTGGAACGGCTGCTGATTCCGGCCTTCATGGTCGTTGGCGGGACAGCAGAGGAAGATGTACGTCTCGTCCGGCGAGCAGGGAATGATGCCGATGCGGCGCCCGCCGTTCCACTGCTCAATGGTTTGGTTGACCGGGTCATCGCCGGTACGGGGAATCAGGTGCCGTCCGCCGCCGTCGCGCAGGTCGACCAGCTTTTTCCGCAGCCCGAGCGAATCGCGGACCTTGGAGAAGACACCGTCTGCGCCAATGACCAGGTCGGCGCGGTTTTCCGTGCCGTCGGCCAGAGTCAGTGTCCCGCTGGGGGAGGCTTTGACAACCGGGGAGTCGGTGATGAGTTCGGCGCCGTTACGGCGGGCAGCGTTGACCAGGCTTTGATGGAGGTGGCGGCGTCCTACGGTGTAGAGGCGGTGGTTGCGCAGCCACTCTTCCTGCAAGGTGCGCCCGTCATGGTCCCGAAGGAACGGAACCTCGACCTTCTCGGCCCTGCCGGCGACTTCATCGTATGCGCCCACGGACTCCAAGGCGCGCAGCCCGTTTTCCCACAGGTAAATTCCGGCCCCGATCTCGCGGAGCTCGGATCCCTTCTCATGGACCCGGACCGAGGCTCCTGCTTTAGCGAAGGCAGCGGCAGCCGTCAGGCCCGCCAGGCCTGCTCCGGCAATTTCGATGTGCATCTCTGGATTCTCCTACTAGCGATCGGTGCGACGTAAATCACGTCGTATTGATGCTAGTGGCACAAATCATAGATGTGCAACAACTTTCTTAGATGACATCAAAGTTTCTTGAATATCTTTGCTTTTGTTAGAGAGCCCCGGTGTCTATGCAAATCAAGCGCAGACTCCTTGGGCAGGGCGACAACAAATACCGGCGTAGCCGACGTGCCGCCCGGTGAGGGACGCGAGCTGCGAGCCGACGGAGATTGACAAGGCATCGAGCGTCTCTTGGGCATGGGCATCGATCCACCAGCCCGAAGCTTCCGCTATCCGGATTGGGTAGACCAGGTGCCCGTCGCGCCATGTAGCGGGTAGGCGGCCCGGCTGCATGTGCCTCAGTCACTGCCAGTCCCCGTCGATGTCACGCATGATCTGCTCGGGTGTCTCGCCGAATAATGCGGTCAGCTTCCCGATGTGCCCTTGGTGCTCGCTGGTCATTCGTGCCCAGGCCAGACACTCCCGGAATGCCGTTTCCCGGTTTGAAGCAATGTAAAGGGTCCGGCCCGGGGTGTCCCAGCGGCTCCAGTGTGCGCGGTTGCCGTCGGCCCGCTCCGGGGGAGCGGTCGGGCCGTAGGCAGGATTGGCGATGCGTATCCCGGAGACCGGACCGGCAACGAGCCCGAGACCGGTATTGCGGCAGATGCGCCTCATCCAGCGAAGGACTCGTCGGTCATCGCCTGGACAGCGGCGCGGACTTCCTTGAACCGGTCTTCCATCAGCGCTTCGACGAAGCTACATAAACATCAGGTCATGTGAGCGACCGGTCGTATGCGGCTTTGCCACGGAAATCAATCGGGCAGGACATGACGGGGACCGGCGGCATTTCGTCATTCGGGCCTGCCGGAGCCCATCCTGCCGGCTTTCATCACAATGACAGGCGATCTGGGTAACGTGGCAGTGCCAGCATTTTTGACCCGAAGGAGGACACGGTGACCAACCCCGCGATCGAGACGTACTGGGAAGACGATGAGTGGAAGAACCGCCGGCAGGGCGAGGACGAACCTTTCGCCGTCGCTAAAACAAAGGAAGCCGCCGTTGAGCTCGGGCGTGACGCAGCCCGGATCGAACAGGTTGAGCACATCATCAAGAACCAGAACGGGCAGATCGGTGAGCGCAACAGTTACGGCAGGGACCCGCGGAACATTCCCGGCTAGCAAAGGCCCCGACAGACGTCCGAGGGCAGCCACCGGCTGGTTCTGTCTTATCTGGCCGGCACGTTGGGGTCGGACAGCGGGGTATCCGGGCGGCGGGAAACCTGGGCGAGGCTATCCGGATCGGCGCCGCCCTGATGCGAGGTCCGGTGGAGTGGCAGAACGGCACCGGATCTCGACACTATGGCCGGGCTGGCCGGCGGGCAGGGCGAAGCACTCGTCTTGAGGCATTTTTGAGCCAATCCCGGTGCAGCCGGGACCGCTGAACGGCGGCTTTCGGGCAGATGCCGGAGACGGGTTTCCCGAAGTGGAGTGCGCCCTTCCGCACCCTCCAAGAAGTTGGTTGTCCCTCTTAGCCGCCTATCCTATGTATTGAGGCGTGCGGGTGATTGAGGGGCCCGGTAAGCCGGCGCACGTAGGCGAGGGCTGCTGCGAGGCTGGTGTCGACAACCACGGAAACCATCACCATCGGGGCCAATCCGCTCGTATCCCCGCTCATGACGATCAGCAGCATCGCGGCGATGATGCTTGATCCCATCAGCACGCAGAAGACCAGTGCCGGTACGGTCAGGAACAACCCCGTCCGGTTCCCGCGCAGGGCGAGAATCCCGATGGTGATCATGCCTGGCAGGACCACGGACAGGTCGATGACGTGGATGGGGTTCACGATCAGCCCAGCTGCTTGCTGGCTCGGTGGGGCCTGCCCGGAAACGGTGGCTGGAATCGGTTCGCTCAACCACAGCAGGGCGAAGAGCGCGCCGGTGCCGATCAGGACCCACGCGGCGAACACCCGGACTGCGCCGCGTGGATATGCCGCCGGACGTGCGCGGGTAGGGAGCGCAGCGATCAGGGTGTAGAAGACAAGCCCGAGAATTGCAACGTACACGAGGAACAGGCGGCCGAAGTGCACGGCAAAGGAATACACGATGTAGGCATGCAACACATAGAACAACGTGCCGGCCCAGAGCTGCACCGCTTTAAGGGAACCGGCGCGCATCCTGACCGCCCCCACGATGAGAGCAACGACCGCCACAAGGTTGCCGAGGTCTTGCCCCTGGGCCTGCAGGACCCAGTTCCCGGTTTCCTCCTTGTACGGCCAAGAAGCCAGCAGGCCGAGCACTGCACTGCCAAGGGACGCGACGACAAGCGCCGTTCCACGTCGTTGCACGACTGCCTGGAGGCTGGACTGGCCTGTATCCATACAGCAAGCCTATCGGGCACGCCCATCTAATCCCCTTGCCAAGGACGAACTTCATGCTTCAGAGGATCGCCGCGGTAGCGATCAGCGAGGTCGTAGAGTTCTTGCGATCGGCCGAATCCGGCTGTTATCGGCATTGCATAGCAGAGTCAGCGCTGGAGCCCGTGATTGTGCCTTTATCCACTATGCCTTGGCAGGTGGGTTCGTCAGGACACTCATCGGAAAGGACCTGTCTTCTTCGGTCGGCAGTATCAGTCTCAACAGCCAGAGTTTTACGTCGGGGTGAGCCGGTGGACGTTATTCGCCATACTCATCGCTGTAGCGGCCCGATCGGCGACCTGGCCAGCGCAGCCAGCACTGACGCGAGTACTGGGGGCGTTCGGAACTCCACAAGTCATTCCCGGACGCTTCCAGCTCAGGATCTTAATCCGGTTGGATAGGCGGTCATTCCCGGGCCCGTTGTGCTTGTCATTATAGATTTGTAGAGACAGAAGCCGAATAGAGGGCGATCAAAACGGCCCCGGTAACCAAACCCGCGAGATGGAGCTTGCGGGTTTGGGAAAATGATTCCCTGGCTGCACGAGGATGCCGAACCGCGAAGGTTGCTCCGGCCATAACGAGAATAAGCCCTGCAATCATCAGCATAAACATGCCGGCTCCCCTCGTGGGCACAGAGCTGGTACAAGGTTTCCGTGACGTCTCGACCATTTTCCGGGCTGCCAGAGCCCGCGTCCGTCCGTGGCCCGCAGCCGCTGCGGTGGGCCCCTCATACCGGAACAGTGGAAGGTTTTATGCGAGCCGGGCATAGGCGATGGCTCCGATTGCCAGAACACCCAGAACGGTGACGGCAATGTTGCCTGCTGTCCGTTGTTTCCGCCGGTTAAAACGGGGCCGAAGCCGTTGTCTGCGGTATACGTGGCGTGCCTTGGTCATTTTCAGTTCCCCAACTGTGTTTCGTGTCCCGGGAAGCGCCGAATTGCCGGCCGTCCCTGCTTGGAGGTCCACCGGACGGTGGACCCGGTTGTGGTATAGCCGCCGTCCTGACCGCGGATTGGGTCTGTCCGGGCCTGTTCATCTGCCCGGGTGACGGAGCAGGCCGGCAGGCCGGTCAGAGTGCCGGGCGCGTGCCGGCGGGCTTTGGGGAAAGCTTTGCCTGGTCACGCACCCGGCGGTTTCCGTTCCCGTTGCAATAACCAGGTCCGGACCGGCGCGTGTTCACACCAGTGGATGACGGTGTGCAAAGGGGGCATGCGCGCCGGGGCCGCAGCCGCTTCCTGTTGACGGGAGGAAGCGGGGCCGACTACTGGATCCTACTAACTGTCAACCCTGATGTGAATATTCATGGGGTGAAGTTATCAATACGTGATCATGAGCGGCTGCCCGGCGGGAGTGTGCTGAATCTTCGCAGAGGCCATCAGGGACTTCGGCCGGGCATCGTGGGGAAAAGGCAGTAGCGCCGGGATTATCGTTCGTCTCCATGGCCAGGCCCATGCCGGTGATGGTCGCTGCAACATCTTCAAGGGCGGTCTGCATGAAGGACAGCGAGACCAGGTTCTCAGCCACCTGCTTCGGGGTTTTGCTAATGCCGGCCTGCTGCAGTGCGTAGCGCTGGACCGCTGCCGTCAGCGTTCCAATCATGACGTGAATCTCCTCTTGCAGCGCAGCCGGCCCGGCAGGGCCGCCGGTCCGGCGGGGGTCAGCCAGCGCCGGGAAACGAGTGGTCTCCGCTGGCGGTGGAACAGAACTTTCCCTGTGCATGTCTTCTCCAATTTCTGGATGATCCATCTTGTGTATTTTCGGTGGCCGATGCCGTGGAGGGCAGTACGCCGGTCTGGCATCGAAACACCTCAGGCGGCTGCAAGTACGGTGGCGAGCGGATTGCCGGTATCCAGATCCGCTCCCGTATGTCGGGTCTGGTCCAGCGATGGCCCGCCGGCACGAGCCGGGGTGGCGCAATAAGAGTTACATTCGCCGTGTGGTACCTCGAAGCCGGTGCACTTCTTGTGACACCGAAATGACTCATTAGCGTCTGTTTATAAGGCTGCTGTCAACCCGGGAGAACCGCCGGAGGGACAGGAACCGGACAGGAACGGACGGTGTAGCTTCCGCGGACGGGGTGGCAGGAACGAACAGCCGTCCGGGCAACGGGGTAGCCTGCCTTGAAAGACCCGCGCGGTTCGGGGACAGGATGCGGTGGGGTTTGTCGGCATTGTCCGCGGGGGATAGGTCACGCCGGAGGAGCCGGAACAGCTCTGGCCTGTTACCCGGAAAGAAACGGATTCAGACCCTGGCAGCACGTGCCGGGTTGATGGCATTTCCGCATGGTGTCCGGCCAGCGCACAGGAATACAACATGAAGCCGGCTGTATTGGTACAGATTTGGGAGAGGACCGAACTATGGGAGGAACCGGGAGTGCTGGCGCGGCACCCTCGCTGGCCCGTAAACCCAGGCACCGCAAAGATCCGAAAGGGGGGCAACTGTTCAGCCTGGCCCCTCTCAGATGGATGGCAGCCTTTACCGCCGTCATTGCCATTGCTGCAACAGGGGCACTGCTGGGTGCCGAGCCAGCAGTGCCCCTCACCGACACGCAAACCCATTCCGGTGCTGCCCGGAACGCCGGTGAATCCACGCCTGCGCTTACGCCGGCACAGCACCCGCCGACCGATGCCCTGGACCCTGCGGAGGATGCAGTGCAAGGCGGAGCAGGAAACAAGCAGGATTCCTCCCCGTCCGGGATACCGGAGATCGAACCCGGGTCTTCAATTCAACCGGTAGTGACGGTCATTTTGTTTATCCTCGCGGGCACCATATCGCTGCTTGTGATGGGCAGCAGCAGGATGAACCCCTAGCCCCGGAGCGGGCAGCCATCACTGCCGGTCCACGGTTTCGGCAGGAACTGCGGGGCGGGGTGGTGCCTGGCTTTGCCATAGACTCCATTTTGGTTCCGGCTCCGACCGGTGGCAGCCTGCCCCGCTGGCACGGTCGGCCGGAACCGCTTCGTTTCCGCCCTGGGACGCAGCCGGGCTTCGTCGACGAACCTTGGACACCCTGGTGAACAGGGCGGGCGTCGGTCCGGCCGACCTGGACAGGGACGGCGGTCTTGTGCTGATGAACCGCCGGCAGCAAAACCACCTGTTGGCCGGCGTTTCGGGGAACCTTGACTTCTGCGGGCACCGGCTGGTGGTTTTCGGCACGGACCGTACCACTCCGTCCCGCCGCCGCACGTCCGGTGCACCGCGCTGCAGCGGGGTGCGTCAGCCGCTGGCCACGCGGGTACCCAACCTTCCCGGGGTGAACACGCTGTACCAGCCGCGTTTTATGGAGTATGTCCGCGGTCGCTGGAGAGGTGGTTTCCCGCTCGTTGCTTACGGCATCGCCGGTCACCGGTCACGCCGGCATCCAGGCGGCGGCATAAGTCGGGAACAGTTTCGATCCGGCAGTTCCCGAGCGGCCGTCGGTGCCTGAATAACCGGCGGGCGGTTTCGGCGGAGCGCATCTCCTTCAGGAATCGGTTTTATCTACGGGGTGAGCCCCGCCGTCCGGATCGGGCGAGGAATCCTCGTCGGGCTTCAGCCCAATGCTGAAAAGGATCGGAAGCTGGCTTGTGAGTTTGACTGAATATTACAAGCAAGCGGGAGAGCAGTAGGGGCCTTTAGGGCAGGGCAGTGTCCCTGTCGCAGGCCTGCCCTCCTCGACAGGTCCGGGCCGTTCAGGGGCGGAATAGTGGCGTGTTTTATCCGCCGGTCTATGGAATCGCCGCTCTGGCAGGAGCGCGGGATGCCGGATGTGTGAACACGCGCCCCATCGCGATTATGAAGTACCACGGTTAAAGGATTGATGACTTAAGCGTGCCTGTTACTGCTTGGGGGTTGACAAGCACTACATTCCATAGTGGCGGGTTGATCTGCCGGCCCAGCGGTGGCCGGCATGCCCGGCATCGCTCGGTCTGCTTGCCGTGCCCCTGAGCGATGCGGCAGGAGCGCGACCCCGGTCACATCCTGGTCCCCCGAAATCGGGTCAGTGGCCGGCCGGCGCTCCTGCCGGCCCACACTTTGCGTCCACGGGCCGGGCGGTGACCGGCAGGACAGGCACGGAGACATTACCTGAACGTGGAGAATGTCGGCCATCCGAATAAATAGTTGGGGAACTGAAATGAAATATGTTCGACGCTGGCGCCGCAGGTGGCGCCGTATGGAGCTCCGGAAACAGAGGGCTGTCGGCAACGGGATAGTTGCCGTCCTTGCTGCTGCCACACTGTGCGCCGTCGCGTACGCAGCCTTGCATTAGACCGCCGATCCGGCATCCGTATCTGTACGTGATGCCTTACGCCAGAACCCGAAAGGACAGCGGCTGAAGTCCGCATCCGATCTCAGCCGCCGCCGTTATGAACGTTCCGCGACGCCAAAGGAGGAAAGCATTGCCTGCCGATTCATATTGTCGTTGCCGTTACCTCATTACGGCTTCCGCCGGTGAAGTTTTCGAGCAGCTTGAGAAGGCAGAGCAAGACCTGATGGTCCTCGCCCGGGAACGGGGGACTGCCGGAATTCTGGCAACCCGCTGGGGACCCGGGCTTTTCACCCTCGAGCTCTCGGAGAACGTTCCCTATGGCGAGACCTGGGAAACCAGGCACACCGAACGGCCGCACCAGGACGGGGTTTTGCCGGGAATGAAGGAAGATCCTGCCGGCACGGATACATCAACCCCTTTAACCGTATGCTCTGTCACGGGCGCTACCGATTTGCTGATTGAACCCTCGGAAACTCAGCAGCCTGATGCCGTCTCGAACGCACATACTGCGAGGGGACATGGCGCATGCTTTTTTTGCTGAAGGGGCAGTGGGCCGGGCAATCATTCCGGACTTTGGGCATCGACATGAAACTGCCCGCAGGCGATCATGCGGGTTCGAGGAAGCACGCCCCGGCAACCGGGCAGACAGAAGGTTCTTCCGGGCGCGCAATACCTGCCGGCAGCGGCCCGCATCCGGTCACGAAAGCCATTGCCCCCGCCGTGATCTGCGTCAACGAGATCACTATAGCGACCCTGCTCGGCGTGCCTGCTGGAAAGGCCATGCCCCGCATAGTGGGTCGGGTGTGGCCGCCTGCCGACGGCAGCCGCAACAGCAGGTTGAGCAACCGCGGGAACACTACACCGCGGAGGCCATGTGCCGGCCGGCGGTACGGTAACCGCATGCCTGCCGCGGGTTCGAAGGCCAGTGCCGCGGCGTACTGCCTGAGTTCTGTGGAACTATATCGTGGCTGACCTCCACAACCAGTCCACCGCGAGACTGTTATCGACCGCGGCGCGCCTGACCGAATACAGATTCAATGAAGAACTCAATGATCTCGGGCTCTCCCATACTGTGCTGACGGTGCTGGCTGAACTGTACCGCTTCGGTCCGGCGAGCCAGAATGACCTGGCCCGGAATCTACGCATTCAGCCCCAGACACTAGGAGCGACCCTGCGGCGGATGGAATCCAACGGTCTACTCCTAAGAAATCCGCGCGCCAACGACCGGCGGGTCATGGATGTTCTCCTCAGCCCTGGCGGTGCCCGGCTGCTGCACAAAGCCAGAGAAGCTGAAAACCGCCTCACAAACGAGATTTTGCCCGATCAGCACAGGCTGAGAATCTCGCTCCTGGAACTGATCGACAGCCTCAGCGTCAAACGCTGGCCCGGACAGAAAGCTCCAGCGGCCGGCCGTGGAACAGCAGCCAACCCATAGCGGAAAAGATGATACCGCTATTCCGTCCACCAGCATCAGAATCATTGCGTCCAGTCATTTCGGGATCACGCGGTCGGCATCAACGCGTTGAACATGATGTCGTATTCGGGGGGAACCGCTGGCGGGGACGCCCGCGGCTGACCATCATCGAGTCCGCGCCCGTCACGCGATCCGGGCCTATTACCTGAAAAAGAGAAAGCAGACTACCCATGGGAAGACTATCGAAGCCGACCATCCGCGACGTCGCGAACATGGCCGGTGTATCGCCGGCGACAGTGTCATATGTGCTGGCCGGGCGCAGCGGCGGTTCGACTACCCGGATCAGCGAACCTACCAAGGAACGAGTTCTCCTCGCAGCCAAAGAGCTCGGCTACGTGGCCAGCATTGCGGCGCGCGGGATGCGGCGCGGCAAGACCGACACGGTAGCGGTGGCCATCGAGAACATGGATGCGCCGTGGGACCGGGCGCTAGCGCAGACCGCGAACCGCATGCTGCCCGCGCACGGCTACCGGGTGGTCATCCTGCTGGGTCAGGAGGCATGGCGGAATTTCATGCTTTCCGGTGGGGCGGACGGCGCCATTTTGGGGTTCAGTACCAAAACCGAGGACGAGAAACGCACCATTCTGGACCTCGCCAAGCGCGGGGTGGCCCAGGTCGTCGTTTCGCAGTTCATGGAACCGGAGGGCTTCGATGTCCTGTCAGTGGATCCCGCGCCGGGCATTGCCGACGCCGCGGCGTATCTGGCGGGCCGGCACAAACGGATCGCGGTGATCCATGACGCAATCTCTTCCCCGGGGAAGCCCGGAACCATGCTTGACCTTTTCCGTGCCGGTCTGGAACAGACCGGCACGACGCTGGACGAGACACTAGTCCGCGCCTCGGCCGGGTCCTGGCGGAGGGCCTGCCACGAGGCGCTGGAGCTGCTCGCACTGCCGGACCCGCCCACAGCATTCTTTGCAACGGCCGATCTGGAGGCACGGTGCGTCTCGGGTGCCGCGATGCTCAAGGGCATCGCCGTGCCGGAGCATTTGGAAATCATCGCGGTGGAGAACCCGCAGCTTGGACAGAACACGGAACTCCCGCTGGCGACCGTCGTCCCGGGCCCCACAGAACATCTGGCGGTGGACCTGCTGCTCGCAAGGCTGAAGGGCGAGGCACCCGAAGCCGGTCTCCGGATCCCGGTACCGTGGACCCTGCATCATCGCCGCGGCGTTCATGAAGCCCTCCAGTCCCCGATATCGGCGGGGGTGTAGCGGATGTTTCGGCAACCTGCAGCCGTTGACGTCCTCCGAACGCTTCGCCTCCGTCCGCGACGCGTCAACCGCCGGCTCACTCATCCCTACGCGGGATAAGATGCCGGTCATCTGATCGAACAGTTCTCCGGCGGCGGCAGCATCGCGACCCACTTCAACGGGTAAGAGCAGCCGGCCGGCAGGGCTTTTGCCAGCTGCTGGGGGTAAATCAGCGCGTTGTTCCGCTGATTCCGCACAGGGAAACCCATTTGCTAAGCATGCTGCCTATTGTGGAAGGAAGCCTGACTTTTACCAATTGGCCGACGCCCCGGTTGCTCTCGACCGCCGCGCGGTTGGCCGATCATGCCTGGGACGAACAGCTGGCATCGCTGCGCTCTGCTTCGTCGACCGTAGTGGCCGTAATCTTCTTTTGCGCTCTCGTCGTACTCATGGAATCCAACCTTTCCCTCTTCCTCGGGCCGGCTCACCCGGCAGGGTATGGCATAAGCCGATTATCTTGACCCCGGTGCCCACCCTAATCTCTTCTCCGGCCGTTCAAACCCAGATAAACGAACCCCACGGCAACCCCCGTCATATGCGCCGTTATCGGCGTTAGGCATCCACTCGACTCGCAGAACGGCGGATGTGCAGAGTCGATGTTGATGACGTCGTTGCACGTTCGGGTTCTGGCGCAGGCGATGTAATACGCGGGCTTAGCGTTGTCCGCTTCGCTGCTTGGTTTTGGGGCGTGTCCGGTCCGAAGCTTCTAAAGGAATCCAGGGCGGGGCAACTGGAAAAGGAAGGGCAGGTAATAGGTCCGGATCTGCCGTTTCGTTGCTTCTCTTCAAGTAGGCCATTAACACCTGTGCCGCTGCTGTCGCATCGGCCAGTGCGGTATGTGCCTCTCCTGCTTCTATGTTGTGTCTCCTGCAGATGTCGGCGAGCGTCGCGGGCTGGCCTGGGTGGAATTGCTGGCTTAGCTGCATGGTGCACAGCGTGGGCCAGGGCGGGGCCTGCACTCCGGCGCGTTCGAATTCGCTGGTTAGGAAGCTGATGTCGAAAGCAGCGTTATGGGCTACGACTACGGCTCCAGCTAACTGGTGTGCGACTTCGTCCAGCACATCGGCAAACCGAGGAGCGGAAACAACATCGTCAGGGCGGATTCCATGGATATGGACTGGTCCGGTCGGCTGATCCGGATTGACCAATGTTGACCAGGTGCTGTCGATGACCCCTGCCGCGTCGAGCCGGACGATCGCGATCTCCACGATCCGATTTTTTTGTGCGGAGAAACCTGTTGTCTCGACATCCACGACGGCGAAAGGCACCGGCCCGTGTTCAGCCCGGGGATCGTAACGAGGGAAGTACATACTCTCCGGGACAGGAACTGCTGAACTCTCAGGGTGGGTGCCGGACGCTTCAGCGAGGCGTCGAAGTACCGGCCAGGTCGTGTCGACGTCGAGGGAACTTGCCGCGTAGGACAGGGTGAGCAGGTCATCGTCCAAATACATGTCATGCTTGTCCCTGCTTTTCACAGCGACGTTTTTTGCCAGTGCGGATGGTTCGGGTGTTTCCGACGCTGCGAGCTGCCTTAGCAGGCTGCCCAATTGTTGAGGTGATGTCTTCCGGAGATTCAAAGCCACGCCATCGAGACTTACGTCGAGATCAGATGCCGTGAGCAGTACATGCAGGGTGTTCATGATCCGGTCACCGGCCCAGGGGAAGAGAATCGTGTCCTCGCCCCATGTAATTAGCGGTTGCTTTGCCAGATTCATTCTCTTGTATGCGGCCCTTCCCTCGGACAGCAGGGTCTGTGCGCTGTGGTCGAGGTAGGCGGGAACATCGTCTTCTTCATATAGACGACGCATCCGCTGGCGTATGCCGTCGGCGATCACAGCGCCACCGCCGGAAAAGGCCGGAGGTCTTCCGCCACGGGCTTGGGCGAGGTCAATTACTTTGTTGGCTGCGTCCACGTGCAGGACGCGCCAGCGCCGCCCGGCGAAAATCAGAAGATTTCCTTCGATAACGGGGTGGTCGATAGGAATGGATCCAAGGGTTCGCCCGGAGGTGATGAGGCGGTACTCCTCAGCGGATTGGAAGGCGCTGTAGAAGCTGTAGTGATTGATGAGCCGCTCGCCAACGCTCCCTGGAAGTAGTGTTCCATCCGAGGCCTGCATGATGAGGTCTTCCTCGCCCAGTCTCCGAAGCAGTCTGACGAACATGGGCCGGTCGACGTGGTTGAAAGGTCCCGCCTCGCAAAGGGCGCTGTAAATTTCAGCCGCAGTTGCGCCTCCGTGCTGGGCTATCACGGACAACACTTGTTGGATCAGCGTTGAGAGGTGTAGCCCACTGGTGTTCGGCGGTTCGTACCATCTTTCAAGCAGCAACTCTACGGTCGCCACGACCTCGAACGTCTGGGCACGGAGCTGGTCCACGGGAGGTGTCCGGTGATCCACGGTATCCTCCGAAATATATAGCCGGAGCGTGGCGGCGCCTCCCCGCCGTCCTGAGCGGCCGAGGCGTTGCCGCAGCGCCGAAACGCTGCCGGGGGCCCCTATCTGGGCGACCGTGTCGGCCGTTCCGATGTCAATGCCCATTTCAAGTGTCGACGTGCAGACCGCGGTGGCGGGCGTTCCCGGCGCGCGGAGCCGGGACTCAACGTCCTCGCGGAATTCCTTGGACAGATTCCCATGGTGGGGGAAGAATTCATTGGCTACGCGGTTGCGTTCGCTGATTTGTTTGAGGAGGTCAGCGTAGGTCTCTACGTTGGCGCGTGAATTTGCGAAGACCAGATTGTCCTGACCTCGAAGATTCCGGAAGAGGTGTTCCGCGATGGCCTTTTTGTCAACACCAGCATCAAATTCTTCCTCAGCGGCGGCATGGGCCGGGTCGGGGCTGGAGCCGATGTAGCCGCGCAGCTGCATGCGCAATTCTGCTTTGTCATCGCTGTCTTCACCGATCAGGTGAACAGAGGCTCCCTGTTTTGGGCGCAGGAACTCCGCCGCGACGGACAGGTCGGCCAACGTGGCTGAGAGTCCGATGCGCGGGATTCTACGCCGGAGGGCGAGTTCAACCCGGTGCAGCAGGGATTGGAGTTGTGCTCCCCGTTCGGTTCCGATGAAGGAGTGCAACTCGTCGATCACAATGTACTGAAGCCCGTTCAGTATCCCCGGAAGGCGGGTTCCTTGGGTGATGAACATGGCTTCGAGGGACTCCGGCGTAATAAGCAGCAGACCGTCTGGTGTTTCCCGCAGGGCCCTGCGGGCGCCCCCGGTAACGTCGCCATGGCGGCGGTGTACCGGGATGTTGATGCTTTCGGCCAGACTTCCAAGCCGCTCGTATTGGTCGTTGATCAAGGCTTTCAGCGGTGAGAGGTAAAGTGCCTTGACGCCGGACGGCAGCGGGCCGTTGTCCTGTTGCTGGGCTAACGCGGACAGGATCGGTAGCCACGCCGCTTCGGTTTTGCCGCTGGCGGTGGCGGCGCTGATGATGACGTCGGTGTCCCCCCGCAGGATGGGATCCACTGCTTCCGCCTGGGTTGAGCGCAGCTGTTGCCACTTCTGGGCCCAGATCCAAGCCTGGATGTGCTTGTGCAGGCGTGCGAACGCAGTTGCAGGAGCGTTCACTTCGTCAGAGTTTGAAAACCGAAAGATCATCGTCGCCGGCATCGTTCGGGGGATTCGGAATCTGGGTCTGGACGCCGGCGGATCCGGTTGCGGGTGGCACTGCGACGTTCCGAGCTGCCGATTCACCGCCGTGGTCAGGGAGCTCCAGCGGTGCGAGATCCGGGTTCGATTCTCGCTCGAGCGTGACGCCGGAAAGCAGGTCCTGCCACCTTTGTTCGGGGTTCTGCTCCAGCACTGCCAGAAGGTCCAGGAAGCCCTTGATCGTGTTGCGGGGCGTCCGGAAATAAGCGTCTCCAATGCGTTCGGCACAGTGGTTCATATACTCGGCGATGCCTTCGTCGCTGATGAGATATGCTGATTCGTCCCCGGCAGCCTGCACATGTCTTAGCTTGGTGAGCAAGACATAGAAGTCTTCCGGCGTCAGGCTGGCCAGGCGCAGCACGGGTCCCGAGTAGTCCACGAGTCCATCGACCGCGTAGCTGTTCTCTTCCAAGCGTGATTGCAGAGCAGCGTATGAATAGAGTCCGCGGCGCGGATCGAGGAGGAAATCGGGGGTCCCGCCAAATATGAACCCCAGCCCCGAAGCTGATCCCTGGGTCGAGTCATTTAGGATCCTCAGGATCTGCTCGTAGTTCGAATTGCGGGCCTGGCTGTTTGCCAGTTTGTAAAGGTTCACCATCTCGTCCAAGCAAATGAGGATCCCGCCGAAGCCGGCAAGACGGACGAACCGTGCCAGGAGCTTGAGCTGGTCGTAGAAATTGGCGTCGTCCACGATGGTTCGCACGCCCAGAGCGATGCGCGCGTCGGTTCGGGTGGTAAATTCTCCGCGCAGCCATCGGACGGCGTCCGACTTGAGCTGTTCGTTACCGCTGTCGTGTCCCTGCCAGTACTTGGTTATGACTTCTGCGAAGTCATAACCGCCGGTGAGTTCGGAGAGCTCGTTCAGGTTCCGGCGGATGATATCTTCTACGGCCTCGCCGGAGGTGCGGGATTCGGTCAGTGCCTGGGTGACGAAGCGCTCGACAACGCTGGACATTGCTCCGCCGTCGGGTTTGGCCCGGGTGGACATGTTCCGCATCAGTTCTGCATACAGGCTCCGGGCCTGCCCGCCGGTGGCGTGCAGACGTCGATCGGGGGACAAATCGGCATGGATCGTGACGAGCTTTTGTTGGAGGGCGATGGAGCGGACAACGTGCAGGAAGAAGGTTTTGCCTGATCCGTAGTCGCCGATGATGAAGCGGCTTCCGGAGCCACCGTCATTGATACGGCTGATATCTGAGAGTAGAGCCTGGACTTCGTTGGCCCGTCCTACCTGGACATGCTGCTGGCCCAGCCGTGGGACCACGCCGGCGCGCAGGGACTGTAGGAGTGAGTCGCGTTCACGGGGCCGGATGGTGGCGAGCGAAGACGTGGTCATGAAAGAAGCTCCTGTAGGGCATAGGCGTTGACTGTCAAGGTTTCCTCGCCTTCGATGAGGGGCTCGTCGGAGGCTTCAAATGCTGCTTCATTCAGGGTGTCCAAGGCGCCCTCAGGAAGGAGGCCGTGCAGGGCGGCCAGATCCTGAAATTCATTCCAGCCGAGTTGTTCCATCCCTACCAAGGCATGGACGACCTTCGAATGTGCCGGGTCGAGACCGGCAACCGCGTTGGCCGGCGAGAACTGCTCTTGCGAAACTTCAGGTTCGGATTCTTCCGGCGCTTCTATGTGAGCTGTGGGCTCTTGCTTTTGTAGGTCTTCGTCGAAGATCTGTATCAGTAGATGAGATACCGCAGCGGTCTCTGCCATTTTTGCCTGGATGACCGTGGGGTCCAGGGCGAACCCCCTCCCGGTCTGGGCCGGGGAGGCGGCGAAACCTGCCGGGCTCTGAGGTATCGGGTAGCCGGCATCCGCCTCTCCTGCCGGGCGAACCGTCACGGGCTGCGTCTCTGGGCTTGATCCAGCAGCCATCACGGCATGTATTTTGCTTGAAACCGTTGAGCTATCCAGGCCGAGCAACTTATAGATCTTCTGCAAAGTGGTGACCTCAGCAGGCGCAATATGTCCGTCGGCAGCAGCCAAGGTGACAAGCATGTCCGCCAGCGATGCCCTTTGTACATCCGTGAGACCGGTGAGGCGCTTGGTCAGGCCCGAGAGTTTCACCTCTGTCGCCCCAAGCCACTGCAGATGTGCTTGCAGACGGGTTCGTTCAGGAACTGTCAGCTGCAGGGATGATTCCAGATGGGCCGTAAGATGATCCAGCTCCGCGGGAGCGACATGTCCGTCCGCGGCGGTTACAGCCGCTGCCAAATGCACCATCGTTAATGCGGTGCTGTAGGCCGGCGTCGGTGAGTGCGGGCTGCCGGGCTGACTGCGGAACAGGACAACAGGAGCCTCGGCCGCAATCGTGGGGCCCCCGAACCGGACATCAGGCTCCATACCTGCACCAAGGCTGGCCAATAGTGTGGCCAGGTTTACCGTGTCCGGTTTGCTGAGCTTGTCGGCACTCCCGGAAGGCCAGTGGTCAAAGAGCTCCGCCCCGGAAAGCAGCGCAGTATCGGATGCCGCAAGTTTTCCCGACACCCAGTCCCGGAAATCACGGACAGCTCCCGTGTCGTCGGCGATCAGGTCCGGCGGTAGTAGTGCAGCGGCTGCCAGGGTTCCACCCCTGTTCGGGTTACGTCCCAGCCACCGGCTGTAAGAGTCCAGTTCTGCCGTAACTTCCTCAAACAGTGCGGAGAGTTTCTTGACCGGTGCCTGCTGCGCAAACACATCCGGTATGTGACTCATGGTCAGGTCCACCGAACCAATTTGGGAGCTCGCCGTCCGGTAGTTGAGTTTCATGCGGGATTTTCCGGGCCTGACGGTAAAACCTTCCGCGTATTTCTGTCTGTATCTGATGTGGAACAAGCGCGTAAATTCCCGCGGGCAGCGGGTGACCGGAGTTTTCACCGATATCTCAGGATGGAACCACGCCCATGCAAGCGCCCACTCTGCCGGGATCGGCGTACCATCGGCGGCCAGGTTGCCCAGCTGGACCTTAAGACCGATGGGAACGAGCCATCGAGACTCCGTCAAGGTCGGAGGTGGGGCCTGAGGTGCAGCCGGCGCCTGCAGCATAAGGAAGTCGATAGCATCAAGGAACTGGGACCCATAGCTGGAGAACGAGCCGCTGCTATCGCCGTATAAGCGGAGCAGGTCAACCATCTCGGCGCGGATCTGTACCAGTTCTCCTGCCAGCTCCGGCTGGGCCGCGATATCGACAAGGACGCGCCGCTCGAGCCCGTACATAAACAAGAAGACATAGCCGATCGGGATGTCCGGGATCCTTCGCCCCTGGGCGAGCCAGCCGAGGTAGGCGGCTCTTCCCGCTGCGGTAATTTCCGCGTAAGACGGCCAATAGCCCAGGCACTGCCCGGACCAGTCGGGGTTTTGCAAGTCGAGCCGAAGCGAAGGATTGATGAGTGAAGGCTCGGTGCCGCCGCGAGGCGACGAGAGCGTTCTGCCGGCATAGACCATCCCAGCCACCTGGAGCCCACGGCCAACCTGAACCGACTCGTTTGGCCCGTACCACCGCGCCTTGTCCAAGGAACCAGCTTTGGGTCGCGGTGCGCCACCTGCAGGTGTGATGCCCTTAACGTCTTCTTGCCTGCCAGACACCGTGGAATCCAGCGGCATCGATTGAGATCCGGGATGCAGAGCAGACGGCGGCGTTACTGGCACGGAGCCCCCGCCGCCACGGCCTCGTTCCGGGAGGGCTGAGCGGCCCCGCAATTGAGCAGCTAAATGCTTGGCCGAATCCGTCTGCGACAGTTGAAGAATCCAGCGGAAACCCGAGGACGTCGTCAGCAGAACGTCCGTATATCTCATGACGGGCAGAACGGGATTGTTCTTGAAACGGCGATCCGGCCCGCCTTTCTTGTTCACGTACTGCCAGGTCGTGCCAACCTGCATGCCATCCGAAGGAACAGCCCCGGGAGACTCAATAAATTCGATGTCCCGCTCAAGAACCTGCAAGGCGTCGTAGCCGAAGTCAGTGAACATTCCCTTTTCGGCGACGAGAATGCGGTCAGGTAGAAAGTAGATCGAGGAGTGGCCTGAGGTTACCCCTGGCACCGCGATGTTAGTGACTAGCTCCTTGGGGCCTTGATCGGAGAACGAGGCGCCAGCCCTCCGAACCAGTGATCCGGCACCCGCGTTAACCTTCTGCTGGTGGCCCTCGTTGAGAGACCCTGATTCATTAACCCGCCAAAGCCCCTTCGACTGTGCCGCATACTGCCCGGCATCAACGAGAGACTGAAAGCGTTGCGCATATTCGTCGTCGACGTCATAAAAAACGACTGCCGAATTCCGTGCCCGGTCTGACAGGACAGCCCACCACACCAGCGGTACTCCTAGAAGGAATACAAAGAAACCGAAGGGCATCGTCGCCAACCCCAGCAGAAGAATTGCAAGTACGACCCAACGGGTCAGCGGCTTCCGCCTCGAGGCGCCATTAAGCTGTGACACGAGGTCATCCGAGGACGTTGGCAGGAGCGTCTGGATGCTGGCCCCTGTCTGATCTTCAAAAATGACGTCGGACGATGTTGAAGCCGGTGGGGCAAGGTGTGCGGAATCGTATCGGTCAGATGGCGGAGACTGCCCTTTGCCGAGACTGGCCTGATAGTAGACGCCGCCGGCACCCATACGAACAAGGTTCCCGCGGGGACCCGATCCGATGCGGAAGCCGGGAACCCCGGCGCTCACGCCTACCCCTGACCCGCTCAAATTGAATCTAAACGGGCCAGCCTTCAGGCTCTTCCGAACATAAAACCCCACTATTGCCCCCCAGTGTAGATAGCACTGGTACGACCTCCCGATCGAACCGAGGTGCCATATTGTCGACGCCAGCTGAGACTCTTCTTCAACTGGGTACGCGATCGGACAGGCGGGCGAAGAAGAGGAAGCAGTCGCAGTTGTAGGCAGACGATGAAACCTTTTCCCAGCATACGATCTTTCCCTTCGAATCGGGCCGACAGCCGACTGCCCATACGGTCGGTGGTCAATGCGCGATGAGGTTCAGGCGTCTCAGCTAGGGGCCACTCTTGAGGCAAGGTGTTCGTCGCAGGAAAGGATCGTTTATCAGGACCGATCGACAGTCCGCTTCCCCCGGCTGCCGGAGGTGGCTGCGGAGCTTGACGATAAATGGCGGCGTTCTCTGTGATCGCTTGGTAGCGCTCAGCCGACGGCAATCGACCATACCGGGAGAAATCCCCGAACCATGCTTAATTGCGAAGAGCCGTTAATCGGCTATCGACAGCCTCGGAAGATGAATGCGACGTAGTTGCGTTCTATTAGAGATCCTCAGTCGTTAGTCCATTGGGTGTATTGCCACAACTTTTCTGAATATGTGCTTCGAGGTCAGTCAGGTAGCTAGTTACATCCTTGACAGAGATCATCTGTAACGGCCTGCCGTCTGCAACATGCCTCCAAAGGAAGCTTGGGTGGTTGGCGGCAATACGTGGATAGGCCAGCCGATAAGCCTGGCTGGTTTCCAATGCCTCAGAGTCACGACCCGTTAGATGTAGAGCAAGAACCTGGTTCGCGACGTTTGGAGGTGTTGGCGGGCGCAGAAGCGCCGCGCCGCGCTTCAGCGAATCAGTCGCCTTGGCCGGGTCGGTAGGCAGTTGACAGAACCCTAAGTTGTTCCAGGCCTCTCCGTCAGTTGGCCGGAGCTCCACAAGCCCGGAAAAAATGTTTTCTGCCGCGCGATGATTCCCTTCGCGGAGACGCTCTACAGCTGTTCTCACGAACTGCATCGGCTGAAGTCCACGCGGTGGAACCACTCTGCCCTTGGTCATGGCGGTTCGTTCCAAGGCAAGCCTTGCCACAGCCTCCGAAGGAATGGATCGTTCAGCAAGGAGTCTGGCTGGGGCAATCCCGAATTGCTCTCCACCAGCGAATCTATATTCGAGAAGGAGGGAGGATGTTGACCAGTCGTTCAAATCGGTTTCAGTAAAGCGATCCCAGATCCACAGTCCTACTTCGTCGCGACTTCTAGGGAAAACGGGGAGGGCGCGGAAAACAGATTCAGGGGGAGCAGAGCCCCTAAGGAAGCCTTCGAGGTCTTCTTCCAGAAGCCGGAACAACCACGGGACTGCCCCGGGTTTTGTTGACTGTCGGGGTTGATGGTTTTCAGGCGGCTTGAAGGTCGGTTTCGATTGTCTCAAACTCGATCGGCGTCAGCCTGCCAAGGGCGCGCTGGCGGCGCCGGCGGTGGTAGGTTTTCTCGATCCAGGTCACGATGGCCAGGCGCAGTTCCTGCCGGGTGGACCAGCGCCGCCGATCCAGGACGTTCTTTTGCAGCAGGGCGAAGAATGATTCCATGGCGGCATTGTCGCCGCACGCGCCGACCCGTCCCATTGAACCGGTCAGGCCGTTGCTCTTGAGTGCCCTTACAAACACGGTGGAGCGGAACTGGGAGCCGCGATCGCTGTGGACCACGGTTCCCCGTGGCGACCTCAAAGCGACTGCGTTGCGCAGCGCAGAAACGGCCAGCGAGGCCTTCATCCGTTCGTCGATGGAGTAGCCGACGATTCGGTTGGAGTAGACGTCCTTGATCGCGCAGAGATACAACTTGCCCTCGTCGGTTCGGTGTTCGGTGATGTCGGTCAGCCACAGCTCGTTCAGTGCCGTGGCCGTGAAGTCCCGGTCCACGAGGTCCTCGTGGACCGGTGGGCCGGCCTTGCGGCTGAGACCGCGCTTCTTGGCGAAGACGGACCAGATCCGCTGGCTGCTGCACAGCCGCTGGACCCGGTTCTCGCCGGCGCTGATGCCCAGGGCCGGCAGTTCGTCGGCGATGAACCGGTACCCGAACGCCGGATCGTCCAGATGGACGTCCAGGGCGGCATTGATCAGGTGCGCGTCCGCCCGGTCCCGGTCGGAGACGGGATTGGCCTTCCATTTGTAGAAGGCCTGCTTGGAGAAGCCCAGCACCCGGCAGGCCACCGCCACGGGGATTCCGTCGGCGGCAAGGTCAAGGACCAGCGGGTACGTCATTTTGGGGGCAGCTCGCGGGCGAAGAACGCCGCGGCCCGGCGCAGGATCTCGTTCTCCTGCTCCAGCAGGCGAATCCGTTTCTTGGCCTCCCGCAGTTCCGCGGCTTCCTTCTCGGTCACGCCGGGGCTGCTGCCGTCCTCGATGTCGGCTTTCTTCAGCCAGTTATGCAGGGTCGCTTCGGAGATCCCGAAGTCCTTGGCGATCTGCGCCAGCGGGGCTTCATGCTTCCGGGCGACGGCAACAACATCGCGGCGGAACTCGGCGGGGTAGGGCTTGGGCACAGGAACATCCTTCCTGCAAGGAATGAATCCTCACAAGTCAGGAGTCAACTGAACCGGGGGCAGTCCCGTTCCACCTCGGAATTTGTGGGGTCGGGGGCCTATCCAGCGCTTCTGAAGGTCGTGCTCATACAGGGGCTGCTTCATCCGGGGGTCCTTCCCTCGCTGCGCAGCATCAGGTCATATCGTCCGCTTCACGATGCGGTACACGGTGCTCCGGGCGACTTTGAAAATATCGGCAATCTCGGTTGTGGTGTGTTGTCCTCCCTTATATAGGGAGACGAGGTGGGCTTCCTGGCTTTTGGAGAGTTTGGGTTGCTTGCCGCGGAGCCGGCCTTTGGCTTTGGCGACCTGCATGCCTTCGCGGGTGCGGGCGCGGATGAGGTCGGATTCGAATTCGGCGACCATGGCCAGGACATTGAAGAGCAGCCGCCCGACGGGATCCGTGGGGTCGTGAACGGACCCGCCGATGCTCAGCTTCACTTTCTTTTTCGTCAGCTCTTCAACAATGTCGCGGGCATCGGGAAGGGAGCGGGCGAGCCGGTCGAGTTTGGTAATGACCAGGGTATCGCCGGCCCGTACTGCGGCGAGGGCTTCACGCAGCCCGGGCCGGTCCCTGTTCCTGCCGGTCAGTCCGTGGTCAACGTAAATCATGTCTTCGGGGACGCCGAGGACGGCGAGCCCGTTCCGTTGCGCGGTGAGGTCCTGCTCATTGGTCGAGACACGGGCGTAACCGACGATGTGTGCTGGCATGGGCTTTACTGTAGCGGATGAGCTACCCCAGCGGGACATTTTTGCGGGCGGGGTATACGCGAATCGAAGAAGCCAGCAATTGCATATGATTTCTCGTGGCGGGGGAGCGGTGATCGAGTGTCGCGATGGAGGACCGGCTAGTGGGACGGCGTGTAAGAGACCCCTATCGCCCAAATCTCTAGTCCTTGAGATGTCTGAGTGCAGTCTGGGACTTTGGCCTCGAAGCGTCAGAAATTGCTGGATTTGAATTCCACCCTGAATCTTTCAGCTATGCGCCCCTGGTCGGATGGTGCACTGCTGGCGTCACCGCTCTGGCATGGGTGTGGCGGATCTGCTGGCGGCAGGACCGCGCAGGGACTGAACGCGTCGCATCGCGAGGAGTCCGCCTCCCGCGTGACCAACAATGCGATCATCACGGCTTGCATCGCGAGCATTGCGGCCGTGGTGGTCGCATTGATCCAGTCCAGCGGCCAGGGCGGAGACCCGACCTCGGTGGCATTGGTCATCCTGGGCGTCCTCGGCACGATCGTAGCCTGGGCGCTCGTCAACACGGTCTATGCCTTGAAGTACGCCCGCATGTACTTCCTCGATCACCCTGGCGACGGGTTCGACGTCAAGCAGGAGCCGCAACCTGCCTACAGCGACTTCGCTTACTTCGCATTCACCGCAGGCATGTCCTACGCTGCGCCTGAAACCGAGCCGGTCAATAGTGACATCCGACGCAAAGCACTTCTTCACGCTCTTCTGTCGTATTTCTTCGGGACAGTCCTGATCGCGGTCGCCATCAATTTGGTCTGGGGCAAGGGTGATGTGCGGGTGTAACCAGCATTTGCGTTGCTGGCCCGAACCCTTCTCCGCCTGGGTGAACCCCGCAAAAGCGCCTAACGCGATGCGAAGGCACGTCAGACAGGTAGTGATTCCAGTCTTGCTCACGGGCCTCCAGCTACCCCACCGCCTGCCGCTGGTCCTCGAACTGGGTGACCGTGGACAATCCAACCATGACCGGCTGTCCGCGGGAGGCTGGGACGACGCTGAAGTGCGGCTCGCCGACATCATCCGGCAGGTACCAAGAGGCGTTGCATTGCGACGTCCAGTTCCCGAAGGTCGCACTGACCTAGTGCAGGAGTACGCCGCCGCTAGCCAGCCGTTGGTCAGCTCTGCCAGTGCGCAGGGGGCGATGGCGGCGAAGAGAGGGATCTTATCCGGGTAGATGAACTCGTTCCTGGCGTGGGCGCCGTCGCCCCCGTCTCCCACTGAGCTCACGCCTCACAGGACGGGGATGCCGAGGGCCGACACGAATTTGGCGTCGCTGCCACCGCTTGGGGCAGTAAGTGGCCCAGCTCGGCGGCTGCCTCTGCGACCAGGTCGAAGGCGGCGGCTGGGGCCGGTCAGGTGCATGAATGGCCCGATTCCAGTAGTGGTCGATCTCGATGCGGACGCGTTCGCCACTGACTGCGATCGCGCCGAGTGAAGCGTCGACACGTTTCTTCTCGGCTTCTGTTTGGAGGCGGATGTCGATGACATTAGTAGAAAGCCGTGTGCCGGGCCGATGTAAGGAGTGAGGGCGACCGCTGGTAGGGCTTAAGCGACAGCCTCCAATGTCAGTCCGTAGGGTACATTTTCGCTGAGTTCGACAATGAACTGTCCTGGGCCCGTCCTAGTGACCAGGATACCGCGGCTGCCTTCCTGACTTGCAAGGTGCTGTAGTTCTTCGACAGCGATGTTGATGAGCTGATGTGCCTCTGCCGTGCTGAGTGCGGTGATATTTTTTGAGGTCATGGCTTGATCTTTCTAGGCGAGGTCGGAACATCCGGCTTCGCCCGCTTTGATGCTGGCTTTATCGAGCTGCTCGGGAAGATCCGTTTGGGGGAGTATCAGTCCGGGCTGGTTTACATTCTGTTGTCGACAGTCCGGGCGGCAGCACCGCCGCGGCTGTAGACGTGTTTGCCGCCGAGAAAGACTTCCTCGACTCTGATGCCAGTCAGATTTTCAGGTGCGGTCGTGAGCGGGTTCCGGTCCAGGACGATGAGGTCTGCGAGCTTGCCGGGTTCCAGCGATCCGCGGGTATGTTCTTCACCGAGTGCGTGGGCGCCGCCGAGGGTGTGCATGCGCAGTGCCTCATATGTGGTGACGGACTGTTCCGGGTTGAGGGCATCGCCATGGAAGGTCCGCCGGGCGACGGCGCTGGCGATGCTGAGGAAAGGGTTGGTCTGCCCGGTCTCCGAGCCGACCCATACGTCGGAGCTACCCGAAATCGGCCAGCCATCATCGATCATGCGGCGGAAGGGGAACTGCCGGTCCCGGGCGTAGGCACCTACGTAGGCCGGGATGAACTCGCCGAAATTGTAGATGAACACAGGCTGCGGAACCGGCACGATCCCGGCGTTGGCCCACGCCGTGCTGAGCCGTTCGTAGTCCGGGACGAAGTTCCCGGCGTGTTCGATCCTGATCCGCGGTCCGTCCGGGTGTTCGTGCGCCACCTGGGCTAGCGCTTCGCAGACTTCCAGCTGGGCGCGGTCGCCGTTGGCGTGCACCGCCAACTGCAGCCCGGCCGCTTGCGTGCGGCGGGCCAGTTCGATGATCTGGTCGGTGGAGAGGGCCAGTTCGCCGCATTCGTGGCCTTCCAAGGCATAAGGCCGGGTCAGGGCGGCCCGGGCAGCTGAATATCCCCCGTCGGAGAACGCCTTGACTCCTTGGATCTTGAGCAGTGAATCGTCCGACCGGAAATTTGTCCAGGACCGGTGTGTACAGGCTTCATCCAGGCTGACCGTGCCCGGAGTCCATAGGTAGACGTGGATCCGGGCTGCCATTCGGCCCTCGGCCAAGGCATCGTCGTAGATCTTCAGGCCCTCGCGGGACTCGGAGATCTCGCCGATGGTAGTGACGCCGTGGGCGGTGAATAGCTCCCGGACGCCTAATTCGATGGCTTCACAGGACTGCGCGGCGGAAAGAGCCGGAAAAGGTAACAGCTTGTCCATCTCGCTGACGATGCCTGTGGCGCGCCCGTCCGCGTCACGTTGCACGGAAGGTTTTCCGGTGATGCTGTAGTCCACGGCCTCGTAGGATTCGTCGATGCCGCTCAGCTCCAGGGCCCGGCTGTTAAGTATGCTCAGGTGCCCGCCAGCCCGGACTGCAATCGCGATGTCTGTGCTGACGCTGTCCAGCTCATCACGGGTAGGAAAGCGCCGGTCGGCCAGTTTTTGGTCGAAGAACAGGTTTGCTTGGGCCACCAACCACCCGTCCCTTGCCTGGGGCACACTGTCCCGAAGCGTCTGCAGGACGGCGGCGATGTTCGAACAGCCCGGGGCCCGGACGTCGACCATCTGGTAGCTGGCCTTAGCTGCGACCTCCGCATGGGCATGCGGGTCCACGAAACCGGGCATCAGCGTGCGCCCGGGCAGGTCGATGATGATGGTCTCCGGCCCGATCCAAGCCCCGGCCTCGGCTGCCGGGACGACTGCCTGGATGAAACCGTCACGGATGCAGACCGCGGCCTGTCCGTCCGGGTCGCCAGGGGCGAGCGTGATGACGTGGCCGGCCCGGATAATGGTATCGGCGGGGCCCTCGATGGCGGGCGTCATTCCTGTCGCTCCCGCGGCACGTTTAACACGGTTGCTCCGGCTTGGGCGAAGTTCTCCAGGTCCTGCACCGAGGCCCTGCCCGCCACCGAGGCCAGGGAGTTATCCGCATCGGCCTTGGAAGCATAGGTCAGCCTCGCCACTAGATAATGGGCATCCGGTGCATCAGCGGCCACCTTGCCCCAGGTGAAATCCTGCAGCAGAGGCAGTTGCCGGACGAGCGGGATGTGCTTGGAGGTGTAGTGCCGGTCGAAGCTCTCCCGGTCCTGGGGTTGGTTGTAGAGGACATACAGGTCATGCATTGAAAGGCTCCTAATGATTTTTTCGCCGAATCATTTCCGGAGGTCGGCGGCGTAGCCACCCTTGCTCAGCGGGCGGAGGATGAAGCGGGCGCCGAGCCAGTAGATCAAGCCGGAGATGATGACGGTGGGAATGGTCGCTGTCGTGAACTGGAACGGTGCACGAGATATATAGGTGACCGGGTCTAGCAGGTAGAGGTACGTGGCGACCCCTGCAGCGAATGCTGCAAAGCCGACAGGGTTGATCCCGCCCCAGTAGTAGTAATGTGAGGACGCCGTGGTGTTGAACAGTGATCCGACGTCGTAGCGTTGGCGGCGCAGGAAAAAATAGTCAGCGATCTGGATACCGCAGATCGGAGCGAAGCCGATGCCAAGGAAGGCCAGGAAAGTGCCGAAGCTGTTGAAAACAGTGTCGGCGAAGAACCCGGCAAGGACCAGGGCAGGAAGTGCGCTCACTCCCGTGGAGAACACCCACGAGCTGTTACGCATGGCAGGCAGCTGCCGTACCGCAATAGTTGCTGCGTAGACTCCGACAACAGCCGTGCCGATGTTGGCCAGCACGATGAATGCCAGTGCAATGATTCCAAAGACCGGTCCGCCGATTTCGACCAGGAACTGGGTGGGATCTCCGCCTGAGTCGGGAACCAGCAGTCCGCCGTACAGGCCCGTCAGCGAGCCGACACCGACGGCCAGGCCAAGACCCAGCACTACCGGCCAGAGGGACTTCCTTGCACTCGGCGAGTTGCGAACAATCGCCCCGGTGTAGGCCCACCAGGACAGGTTGGAGGCGGTCAGTACCTCCATGGCACTGGCCCAGTTGATCTTGGTGTCTTCCGCTGGTGCGATCGCAGGGGCGGTTAGCAGGGTGTCTAGGCCGGCACTGTTGATCAGCAGGAACATGATGACAAACGCCAGAATCAGTACGGCGATGGCAATGAACTGGCTGAAGTTACGCACTGCCGCGGACCCCTTGCGCAGCAGAACCAAGACCACCAGGACGGCAAAGGCGCCGGCAGCACCGACAGACCAGTCTGGCAGCTGCAGGCCGAAGGCACCGCCTATGGACACCGTCGCACGTCCGAGTAGCACGAAGAGGTACACATTCCAGCCCAAGGTGGCCAGGAAGATCAATACGACGGCCAGAAGGGAACCCCTGGTGCCCAGTTGCGGTACCGACCCGCTGACGGCATCGATCCCGTATTTGGCGCTGAGCGGCAGGCAGGCCAAGACGATGAACAGGATGCCGATCAGGGAACCGGCCAGTACTGCCAGCGTGCCTTGGGCCGCGGGCAGGTAGTAGGCCGCGAAGCCGCCGATGATGAAACACCAGGTGGCAATCGCGGTAGACACCGAGGTAGAGAACACAGCAAAGGGGCCCCAGATGCGCTGGGACTTCAGTTGCGGCCAGCCGTTTTCGACTGCGCTGGAATCGTCAGCGGGCGGGAGGCTGGTGACGTTCTTCAGGCTCATAGCAGGCCTCCGATGAGGATTAGGGCGAGGGGCAAGGCAACTGTGGCCAGCAGTAGCAGGACGTAGTCCCGCGTCTTCAGCGGTTCGCCTTGGTTTCCGGGTTGTTCGATGGCATCAATGAGTTCCGCCAACTGAAGTTCGGGAGCTTCATCCGGGTGCCCGGCAACCGGTTGGGCCTGCTTTTGCCCGGGCCAAGCGGCCGTCACCGGATATCCGCCTGCCGGGTACGGTCAACCTGCGGGATGACCTCGCTGCCGATCAGTTCCAAGGACTTCATGATGTTTTCGTGTCCCATGCCATCGATGCGTAGCAGGACCTCGTCCACGCCCATGGATTCGAGGCGTTGGACGCGCTCAATGAAGTCCTGCGGGGTCCCGATCATGACCGACGGAGTGAAGTCGCACAGCCAGTCCAGGTCCTCTTCGTGCGCGATCAGCTGTTCCAGCGTGTCCAAGTACTGGTAGGCCGGGTTTTTGGACAGGGGGATGTAGAGGTCCAGGATGAATTTGAAATACTTCAACGCTATCTCCCGGGCAACGCCGCGTGCTTCCTCACGGGTTTCGGCGCAGTACGCTGTTGCCACATACAGCCCGCGGTAATCGTTGGGAGCCTTGACCGAGGAGTGATCTGCCGTGTCAAAGGCAGTGTTGTAGGCATCCAGACATTCCTGCAGGTAGTCGAACCCAAAGTAGTTCTCGAACGAAATGGCCCCGATGCCCATCCGGCCGGCATTGGTGTGGGTTTGGACGCTGGATGCTGCTACCGACATTGGCGGGTGGGGGCTGGTGACGGGTTTGGGCACGACCTCGACCGGTGGAATCTGCCAGACCGGGCCGTTGTGTTCCAATTTGTCTTCGGTCATGGCCTTGATGAGCACTTCCATGGAATCTTCCCATTGGGCACGGGTGTCCTTCGGATCTACGCCGAATGCGCCGAGTGTGGTGAGGTTGTTAGAGCGTGCTGTGCAGATTTCCGCACGTCCCCGCGAGACGATATCCAAGGTGGCCAGGCGCTCGGCCACCAGGATGGGGTGGTTCCATCTAAGCATCACCGATGCCATGGTGCGCAGCTTGATATTTTTAGTGCGCATTGCGATGGCGGAGTACAGCACTTCCGGTGCCGCCACGGAGAAATTAGGCGGGCTGAAATGCTGTTCGGAAGTGCCCCAGGTTGAAAAGCCGAGACGGTCCGCCAAGGACACCTCCTCGATCAGCTGGTGATACCGCTCCGAGGCGGTTGTGCCGGTGAGGTCACCTTCCTGCAATAGGCCGATGCGCATGATTCCTCCTGTATAGGGATGGGTATTTGGAAAATTTGAACGGAAAGCGGTGACGGTCGGCCGGGTATGGCCGGCTGATTAGGGCTGTCTTGTAATGTGGCTCTTATGCAACCGCCTGCCGACCCTGCCAGTGCCGCGGTGCCTGTTGAATCCGGACATATCGGGCCGGAGTCTGCGGAAGCGCCCCGGATTCTGCGATCGGATCAGGAAGCCGGTGAACTGACAAAACTGGATCTGGACCTGATCGAGCAGCTCCAGCTGGATGGCCGGGTCCCCTATGCCGTGCTGGCCCGCCGCGTTGGTGTCACTGAGAAGACCGTCCGGCGTCGGGTGTCGCATCTGTTGGCCGAGAATTACATCCAGATCTCGGCTGTGACGGATCCTGCCCTGCTCGGTTTCAGTGCCATGGCGATCGTGTTGTTGACAGTGGATGGCACCCGTAGCCCGGCGGAACTGGCCGACGAGCTGGCGCTGCTTCCGGAGGTTGACTATGTCACGGTGACCACCGGTCCGTTTGCCTTGCAGGCGGAAGTCATCTGTGTAGACGGCAAGGAACTGCATGACGTTGTCTCGGGCAAAATCCGCCGGATGTCCGGCGTCCGCGAGGTCGAGATCCTTCCCTACCTGAGGCTTCACTACCAGGAAGCCCGATTTGCCGGGATCCGCGTCGACGACGGCCGGACCGGGGTCCGGCCCCGGGCGCTGGACGACAAGGACCGGATAATCATCGCCCGACTGGCCGCGAACGGCCGCGCCTCCTTCCGGGAGTTGTCCACGGAACTGGATGTTTCGGAAACCATGGTCCGACAGCGTTTCTCCCGGCTGGTGGATTCCGCTGCCGTCCGTGTCATGTGCATCGTCAATCCGCTTCGGCTCGGCTTCCGGTCCACCTGCTGGGTCGGCTTGAAAGTTGGCCAAGGCGCCAAGGCGGCGGAAGTGGCTGAATCGCTCACGCAACTGTCCGTCGTCTCCTATGTGGCGATCACGGCCGGCCGTTTCGACGTTCTCGCTGAAATGGTTACTGTCGACGGGGAGGCCTTGCTCAAGGTCCTGGACGAGCAGGTCCGGTCTCTGCCCGGTGTAAGCGTGGTTGATACGTGGCTGTACCTGGACCTGCACTACAAGGCGTTGCAGCCGCGGCAGGGACCGGTTTTCACTCATGCCAGGGACATCCAAACGGTCTGAGTATCCAGGAACTTGTCCAGTCCCGCGGGACCACAGTCCTTGCCGAAGCCGGAATTTTTGAAGCCGCCGAAGGGTGCCGCGGCGTTGTAGTCCGCGTAGGTGTTGACCCATACCGTGCCGGCCTGTAGCTGCCGGGCCACGGTGTGGGCCTTGCGTACGTCACTGGTCCAGACTCCGGCGGTGAGTCCGTACTGGCCGGAATTAGCCCGCGGGACAAGTTCCTCGATGGAGTCGAAGGGCTGGATGACCAGCACGGGGCCGAAGATTTCCTCGGCTACCACAGGGTCCGTGTCTGCAGGACCGACTATTGCTGTCGGCTCCAGGAAGTATCCGGATTCCTTCGTGCGGGAACCACCGAATGCAACGGTCGCGCCGGTGCCCGATACCGTGTTCAGATAGCGTTCGACTTTCTCCCGGTGCGTAGCCGAGGACAGCGGTCCCATCGTGGAGGACCGGTCGAGCCCGTGACCAAGCACTAAGGCATCAGCGTGTTCCTCGACCGCGGAGAGCACCTCGTCCAGGACAGCGCGTTCAACCATGAGCCGGGAACCGCTGAAACAGACCTGGCCGGAATAGAAGTAGGCCGTGGTGGCTGCATAGGCTGCCGCCTTGGCGATGTCCGCATCGGCAAAGACGATATGCGGGTTCTTTCCGCCCAACTCCAGGGAGATGTGCTTCAAAGAGCGACCTGCTTCGGCACCCAGGTGACGGCCGGTGGCCTCGGAGCCGGTGAAGGAGATCTTGGCGACCTTTGGGTGCGAGACCAACGCCTGTCCCGTTCCGGCGCCAGTGCCCGTGACAACGTTAACGGTTCCGGCCGGCAGGCCGGCTTCGATTGCGAGATGGGCCAGGCGAAGCGAGGACAGGGAGGTGAGTTCGGAGGGTTTGAGCACCACGGTGTTGCCGGCGGCCAACGCGGGGGCGAGTTTAATGGCTGCTTGGCAGAGCGGGAAGTTCCACGGTGTGATAGCGGCAACCACACCCAGTGGGATCCGGCGGGTGTAGACGTGGGTGTCAGAGGTCGACACGGGTACCGTCGCCCCTTGGATCTTGGTGGGCCAGCCTGCATAGTAGCGGAATTGCTCCACGGCCAGCGGCAGGTCCACGCTCTCCACGTGGGAGATGGGCTTGCCGCCCTCAAGTGCGTCATACTGTGCCAGTTCGGCGGCGTTTTCTTCGATTAGGTCGGCAAAACGATGCAACAGTTCCTCGCGGCGGGCAGGCAGTATAGTGCCCCACTCGCCTTCGAACGCCTTGGCCGCGGATTCAACGGCACGGTCGACGGTTTCATTATCGGTTTCGGCGATCGTGGTGATAACCCTGCAGGTGGCCGGATCCAAAGTGTCGATCGTTGACCCACCCGTGGCGGTCTCGGTTCCGTCTATGAACGCGCCGTGCTCAGCGGAAGTGAACTTGAAGGTCTGGGGCAGCATCAGGGATTCGGTTGTAGCAGTCACGAAGCATGGCTCCTTCCGGAAAATTCCGGGATTGGGACGGATAGTCTGTAGCGGCCGGCGCAGGCGGGCACACGGAGGGTGGGGGATAGCAAAGAAATCGGTTGGTAGAACCGGTTCAGGCCGCTGGCGAAGCGAGCATTCGGCGGCGGTGATAAATGATTGGACGACGTTTCTCGAAGTGCTCTATGCCGTTGATGTGACCGATGACAATGGTGTGGTCGCCGCCCGGCAGCAGGTCCGAGACCACGCAGTCCAAGACCATGCTGGAATCTGCGAGCCGGGGCTGGCCCGAGTCGCTAAATGTCCAGTGCGTGTTTTTGAACTTCTCCGGCCCCTTCTTGGCGAAAGCAAGAGCGGTCTCCTGCTGCCCATCGGCGGTGACGTGGATCAGAAAGCTTCGTCCCACGGTGAGTGCAGCAAGCGTGTCCGAGGCGGCATCCAGGCAAACCAAGACCAAGGGCGGGGTCATGGACAGCGAACTGACAGCTGAGACGGTGGCGCCATGCGGGGTCCCGTCCTCGGCAACCGTGGTCACGATTGATACTGCTGCGGGGAGGTCGGCCATCGCCGCACGGAAAGCGCCCGGGTCCAGGTTTCTCTTGTGAGTCGTATCACTAACTAAGGTCATGGCGAGTACAGTATCGGTACTTTTGCCCTTGTGCAAGACCGTATTTAAAACATTTTAGGTGCTTTATGACCGGAAAACGCTTTTCTGATGCTGGTTCCTAACGGTTCCGCAGCCTTATGAAAGCTAGTTCGGCTACTGCTCGCGGCGGGAAGCACTATCTGATGAGGCGGTCGTGTGAAATCAAAAAACCGCGTCACCGGCAACGACAGCAACCGGCTCAAAGACCAAGGTCTCAGGCAATGGAAGCACGTCACGTCGGGCGCCGATTACGGTCCAGCAGAGCCCAAGGAAGCTTTCGCCGCATCCTCGCAACAAAGGGCCAACGAAACCCGGATCCGTGGACGCGCCGCCGCAGAAAGCATCGAAGGCACACATCCCAGCACGGCCGTCACCACAAGCGACGGCGCAACCAAAGCCAAAAAGACCTGCACAGGGGCAGCCATGCGTGCCGAGCGGGCCAAGGGCTGTCCTACGCGATAAATCCATACATACGAATGGGGAAACCGCCTGTAGAACGCGATTCTCAGTCCAACTTTCCGGGGAGCAGTTCAAAATGCAGGCCCTTCACTTCCTAAACAGGGTGAAAACCCGCCTCCGGGCAGATCCGTGATGCTTGTCCGGCTACATAGACTGGAAAGCCTCCGCATGTTCAGGGATCGAGACCTATCCCCGGGCGAAGGCTGACACATGCTGTGGCAGGGGCACCGAACGCATCACTGTGAAGCTTCCGGCGGCTTCAAGCCGTTGAAACACCGGCACATCGAGGGGTAGCGCCGGACACGATCGTCGATTGGAACGCACGCCTGCCACGCCTGGTGTCGTAAACGCGGGCGCGGGCCCCGGGTGGACGGCGCTGGGTTCGGGGCGGTGGGTGGCAGGATTAGGTTTCGCGCCGGAGGATGCGGCATTCGTTGGTGAAGAGCATTTTGCGTTCCCCGGTCCGCTGTTCCCGGACCCATGCGATGTTGAATTGCGGCAAGGTGTCCTCCACGTATGCGTTGTAGTGGAGATGTTCGTTTCCCAGGATCTCGACGTGGTCGCCGGGCCGAAGGGCGTCGGAGTCGAGGTCGGTGTTGGTGTTGTCCGTCATGGTGCCATGGCCTTTCTCGGGGTTGCCGGGTGGGCTCGGGTGAAGGGTGCATGATGGGATCTGCAGAGAGGGCCTGCCAGAAAACAAAGTGTCCGGGGAGGCTCCGGTTCCGGATCCGGCGCGGTTCCCGGTCGTTACCCGAACGGATGCCCGGGCAGCGCCGGCAGGGGGGCCGGTGCTGCCCGTGGCGGGAGGCATCCGTCTCCGGTGGCGCCGTGGGGTCGCCGCCGGGTCTCAGGAAGGTACGGGGGGTGAGGCGCGGTGGGTGTTCCTTACGGGGTTCCCGGGTCGTCCCGCTCATGCTGCAAGCTCACTGCCGGGCTGGTGGAACTACGTAGGGGAAGACCGATCCTGTCGTGTCTGTCTTCCCCTACGATTGACGAGTCCCTTATGAAGGGTGATTCGCCCGGGCGTGGCTTGTCTCCTATTTTTCCGGCCGGCTGGAAACGAGACGGAGGGGGTCATCGTGGGCGGACGAGTTGTTGCCGAAATCTGCATCTCGGTGAGTTGGCTGCTTGTCGTCAGGTGCTTGTAGCTGGCGTACTTGGTTGAGTTGCTTGGGAACACTCCACATCGCTCCTGCCAGCAGGAATGCGATCGGTGGTGCCGTAACGATTGCCGCTGCTTGGAAGGTCGACACTCCTCCGACTTGCAGCAGAACTGCTGCAGTGCCACCAATTACCAGACCCCATATGATCCGGATGGAGTTCGGTGGATTCTCGACGCCGGTCGAAACGATCGCAGCCGAAAGCGTGATGGAATCTGCAGTTGTGATCAGGAAGAGCAGCAGCACTACGAGGAAGCCGGGGATCAGGATTTCGGAGAGCGGAAGCTCGTTGAGGATCGAAAGGAGTGCGGATTCCATGCCGTCTGCATCCAAGGTCTTCGTAATGGCACCGCCGCTGGAGATGTCAACGCTCATCCCGGTTCCACCTAGAATCCCGAACCAAAGTGCCAGGGCAATACTTGAGGTAGACACAGCACCGAGGAGGATCTGCCGTACCGTGCGCCCCCTCGAGATGCGTGCCAGGAACAGGCCGACGACCGGACCCCACCCCAGCCACCAGGCCCAGTAGTACTCCGTCCAGAACGAAAGCCATCCCGACTGGTCGACGGAATCCGTAAAAAGGCTCATTTTGGTGAAGTCCTGGATGTACCCGCCGAAGCCCTCGACGGTGATGTTCAGGATAAACATCGTCGGGCCCACGATCAGCAATGCGATACCGAGTACCAGTGCAAGTCCTACGTTTATGCGGCTCAACCGCGCGATTCCACGTTCGACGCCGAGCACGACGGACAACATGAATACGCCAACACAGGAGGCCAGGATCGAGAACTGCACAACCATGTTATTCGGAACACCGTACTGCACGTTCAGCATGTAGCTCAGCTGGATGACTAACAGACCGATGGATGACATGACTCCACCGACGACGGCGAGCACGCTGATGATGTCGATTACCTTGCCCCACCATCCCCGTACACGCTTTTCTCCCAGCAGGAGATAGAAGCCGGAGCTGGGGCGGAGGGGCAGTCCGCGGTGATAAGCGGCCACCATGATGGCAATGGCAAAGGTGCCGTAAATGGCCCAGGCACTGATGCCCCAGTGCAGGAAGGAATACTGCATCGCGACAACGGCCGCCCCACCGCTACGGGCCTCCACGGACTGGCTGTACAGAGGAGGTACGTCACTGAAATGTGTGAGGGGTTCCCCAGGGCCGAAGAAGACGGCACCCGCAGCAATCGCCGAGCAGAACATCACCGATACCCAAGTGGCAAATCCCATCTCCGGCTTGTCGCCGCCCAGCCGGACTGATCCGTAGCGGGAAATGACCAAGTAGCCAATGAGCAATACGTTGGCGAACACAAGCAAGGAGAAAAATGGGCCAAAGACCATCGAAACCCATTGCAGGGCCGCATTCAAACCTGCACCAACACTATCGATATCTATTAAGGCAGCGATGATGAAGGCGAGAAAGAAGGCGATGCATATCCAAAAGGGGCCACGATCTATGTGTGCACGGCTCCCGGGATTGAGGACCGGTTCCTTTTCTCCTTTCCTTCCACGACCCGAAAAAGCCTGGAGTTTCTTCATATTTATCCTTCGAGGTGCTTGGGGTGGAACCGGGCGGGCAAAATGCCGTCGCGCCCCATTCGCTTGTCAGTACGAGGAAATGATGCCAGTGACCGTCATCACGGTCTTTGGCCTGTTGGCTAAAGACCATGAGGAAAGCTTGGCCAAAACCAGAAGAGCGTCCGTTTTTGGCAGGATGCCAGGGAAGACGGAGGCGACGCAACGCCAGAGTACACGCCGGGCGCCCAGGGAATTTGGGGAATCTCCTGCCGGTGTATAACGAGATCAGACAATTTGCCAAACACAATGAAATGAAGGCGGTTCTCTTGGCACTCTGGCTTGACACCCTGATGGCAGAATCATCTTTAGGCCTTACCTGGATCGTTGCGAGGGATAAATCCCGGGTCAGGGGACCGATTCAGTGGGTCCACATCAGCGATCTGCCCGATCCCACGCCTTGGCTGGCAGGTGGAGAATTACTGTTGACCACTGGCCTCGGTGTCCGCGGCGATGAAGCGCTTCAAGAGGATTTCATTCGACGTGTTGCAGAATACGGATGTGTTGGGGTCGGCTATAGCCTGGGCGAGGATGGGTTGGTACCACCTGCCCTGATCAGCGCGGCTGAAAATATTGACCTGCCACTCTTTACTATTCCCCATCAGGTGCCCTTGATCGCTATCACTAAGGCGGTCTCCCTTGGCATCCTTGAGGAACAGCACGGCGTTTTGAACCAAGCCGTAAAAATGCACAGGGGCGTGCTGCGAGTGATACTCCAAAACGGAGGACTGGACGGGCTGCTTCGAGTCGCCGCCAACTTCACTCCCGGCTATGACTACCGGCTCTACGATTGTTTTGGAAGCCTTCTTGCCAATTCGTCCGGATTGGAAGGCCCGGAGACGCACATCCCGTTCGCCGAAGTCACCGAGCTGATGGGTGAGTCGGAGCGGTGCCGGGCACGGATACGCGACGTGCATATCGAGGCGTCCGCTGTACGCCTCGCCGGCGATGTCCAGGCTTTGCTAGTGGCAGCCGGCGCCCGTCCCATGCGGGAGACCGAACTGCTCTACTTTGAGCAGGCCCTGACGGGCATCACCTTGGAACTGGCGCGGCGATTGTCATTCCGGGAGCAAAGGCGCGTCCGGGTAAAAGAACTCCTCGAAGACTTGTGGTCGCAGTCGGTACCAGCGGCAACCATATCGAGGCGGATGCAGCGCCTGGGCATCGATCCCGATGCCAAGGTGCGGGTCCTCTGTATCCGCTTTGCCGCCGACCTGCCCGAGCCGCTGCTCGCTTCGTTTTTGGAAGACATCGTAGGAGCAGTACCGGGCCTAGTAGGCCTGCACGATGGCCGTTTTTATTGCCTCCTCCAGGATCCACAGGAGGCTGTTGCCCACGAGATCGTCTCCGGCGCCAAGGCCCGCGGCTGGCTGCTTCAGGTAGGGCAGAGCACGACCCGCGTCGGCTCCACGGACATGCTTGTCATGCTGCAGGAAGCCCGGCTTGTCGCCGGCACCGCCGACCAAGGCTACCTGTCAGTCCAGAATGTCTCAGATTTCGGCATGGCTGGCCTTGTCGCAACCTTGTATGAAAGTCCCGGCGCCAGTACGTTCATCGAGAGGACCTTGGGCCAGCTGATTGAGCATGACGAACGGGAAAGCGCGTTCCTCGTTGACACGCTACGGAAGTACCTGCAAAACGGAAGCCGTCCGGGTCCCGCCGCGCGGGAACTTTACATACACCGCCACACCCTGACTTACAGGCTCGAGCGGATCCACCAAATAACCGGCCGGGATCCCCGCAGCGGTGAGGACCTGCTGGCCTTCGGCCTTGCGTTAAAACTGCTCGAGCAGCGTGAGGATAAGGGCTAGGCACTGGGTCGCACCTGCGCCAAAAACCCTGGCTGCCTACTTTGGTGGACACATGGCCAAGAGCCTGTTCGTGAACGCGCCGTTTGGCTAGGGACACAAGACGGAGCTGCCGCCTAAGTTGGACACGAATTCTTTGAACACCGGATACGGCTCGTTCAGACGCGTGGATAATGAAAGGCTGCTGCCAGACAATGAAATTCGATGTTTTCCTGTCCTACCACCGCATTCATGAGCCGGAAAGGTATACCCGCTCCGTTGTCGAGGAGCGCTTGGCTGAGGCCAAACTGGCGGATTCCTTGGGGTTCGACTGCATTTGGGTACCCGAACACCATCTAATCCATTTCATGCAGGCCCCCAGCAGTTCTCTGCTTTCCGTTCAAGTGGGGCTCAACGTCTCCTGCCAGGTCGGCCAGATGGTCAACCTTCTGAATTACCGGCATCCTTTGATCGCCGCCGGTGAGATCGCCCTTGCCGATCACATCCTGGGCGGGCGCCTCCAGGTCGGGGTGGGCAAGGGAGCATACGCGTATGAATTTGAGCGCTTGGGCTTGTCCTTTGCGGATGCACAAAGCCGTTTCCTCGAAGCGCTCACTATTCTTGAACAAGTCTGGGAAAGCGACCAGAAAGGCATCTCGTTCAACGGCCAGCACTTTGACATCGATGACGCCTATGTTTGGCCCCGTCCCCTTCAGCAACCACACCCGCCGCTGTGGTATGCAGCAATGTCTACGGGATCAATCCAGACTGCTGCCGGGCGTGGTTACAATGTCGCAAATTGGCCGTTCCTTCGCCCAATGTCAGCCGTAAAAGCTACTGCCGAAGCCTTCCATGAAGGGCGGGAACGGCATGGAGGTGAACGGGGCGTACAGCAGCTGGCTATTATGCGCGGGGCCTTCGCGGCAGAGACCCAGGCTGAGGCCCGCAAGCATGTGGCCGAGGCCGCCATGAACAACCGCATCAGCCAGCGGCTCCATCATTTCTCCCAGAACAGCGACGCAAGAGGCGTTGTCAGGGCCGAACCCCTTGAAAACGAGCCCAGCGAACGGGAAATCTACGACAACATGATCATGGGGACTCCCGAGGAATGCCTGGCCAAGGTTGAAGAGTACGAGGAATTGGGCGTAGACCGCCTCCTCCTTCACTTCGACTTCGGCCCAGATCACGAGCGCGTGATGGAGTCAATGAGGATCTTCGCCGAGGGCGTCATCGCCCCGTTCCGCGAAACCAGGAACCTCTAACCCCTCCGAGATGCGCTTTGCACGGAATCCAACAACCTGATCCAAGGAGAAATCCCATGACCGCTACCCCTGCCCTCACCGGACCGGAAATGAGGCGGCAACTATTCGGGCCGAACAGCGACGCAAGTTTGGCCAAAGGCGCAGCTGCGGAACTGGTCCCCGACTTCAATGAATTCGTCGATGAGCATGTCTTCGGAGGTGTCTGGACAGACCAGCGCCTGGAGCTGCGGTACAGGAGCCTGGTGACCATCTCCGCTCTGGTCGTCCTAGGCCGCGAGGCCCAGCTGCGCGGGCACATCGCAGCAGGACTAAGGGCAGGCTTGACCCGCGAGGAAATTCTCGGTGCCGTGACGCACCTGGCCTTCTACGCCGGCCTCCCCGCGACATACAGCGCCCTCGAAACGGTTCGCCAGGCATTCGGGGATATCGACGCATTTGGAGGAGACGGCGGCCTACAGTGACGGCTTTGGCACTCATAGAGTCGATTGGTGCTTTGGCGATCGAAAATGCAACAGCCACAGCTTTGAAAGTCCAGAGGTGGAGGTCGGAAGAAACCAGGATCATGACCCTTCAAGGACCTTGGACCGACCTTCAACACGCTGTCCGCGAACTGGACTTCACCGAGAAGCCCGCCCGTGACGGCACTGGGCGGGACCTCAGTTGGCAAATCGGCGACCTGTCATCGGAAGCCGGGGCCGCGGGATGGCCGTTGGACAAGTGGCTTTTCACTGTGATCTCGACCATTCCTGCTGATGATCAAGAAGAGTTCGAGGAATGGTTCGACACCGAACACATCCCCCTCCTCCTATCAATCCCCGGCTGGCGTATAAGCCGCCGATATCAGGTCATGGCGTCCTCGGACGGCTCCACGCATCTGACCCTCCACCTGCTTGATGGACCACATGTGCTGCACGCCCCGGAGCGCGCTGCGGCGGCAAATACCGGCTGGGCCTCATCGCTCGCAAACCGTTCCTGGTTCGCGCTGAACCGTCGCACGGTTTATGCGCCGCTTTCCGGAACGCGACCTGCATAAGAGTTACAAGCGAGCTGCCGCAAACAGCCCAGCCGCCCCATTTTGAATTTCAAAACTGCCAAACCAATGGAGGACGTTGCCATGACACAACTCTTCGAAACTCGACCGCCGGAAACAGTAAATCCGCACGCCTTCCGGGCCGCTATGGCCGATTTGCCGGCCGCGGTCTCGATCGTGACGACGATGGCCGCGGACGGGACGCCGCGCGGGGCGACGGTCTCAGCCGTCAGCTCGCTGTCAATGACCCCGCCACTGGTCCTGGTCTGTCTGGACGCGGCCTCGGAAACCCTGGCAGCGATGGCCCCGGGGCGCGGGTTCGTGATCCACATCACCGCCGATGGCCAGCAACAGACAGTGTTGGCCTTCGCCCAGAAGGGCCCGGAGAAGTTCGAACAGGTGGCGTGGAGGCTCAGCACCTCGGGCCAGCCCCGACTGCCCGGTGCCGCCTTGGCGCTGGACTGCATGGTCTCGGACCTGCTGCCGGGCGGGGACCACACCATCGTCGTAGGCCGCGTCGTCGAAATCGACCACGACCAGGACCGCCAGCCGATCGTCTACCACCGCCGCCAGATGCTCGCCTCCCCGGCGCGCTGACCAGGTCCTCCCGGACCGGAAGGAGCCGTCACAATGACCGCCGCACTTGAATCCCTGATGCTTCCCAAAGCCCACACCTTCGCCGTCGCCGAACACGGCGCTTTTATTGACGGGGCCGAAACCGGCGTCAATGAACACGCCATCGATACCTTGGACCCGGCCACCGGGCAGGTAATCACCCGGGTCGCCGACACGGATGCCACCGCCGTCGACCGGGCCGTGCAATCCGCCGGCAAGGCTTTCGAGGGCGAATGGGGCAGCATGCTGCCGGCCCGGCGCGAGGCCCTGCTGCACCGTCTGGCCGACCTGATAGAGGAAAACGCCGCCGAATTGGCCCAGTACGACGCGCTTGAGGGCGGCAAGCCGCTCTCCTACGTTGAGAGCGTGGACCTGCCCCTGGCCGTGGAACAGTTCCGCTACTACGCCGGCTGGCCCACCAAGATCCAGGGCGCGACGGTGCCGGTCTCGACCCCAGACACGCACGTCTATACGCGCAAGGTGCCCCTCGGCGTGGTCGCGGCCATCACGCCGTGGAACTTCCCGCTGTGCCAGGCGGCGATCAAGCTCGCACCCGCCTTAGCCGCCGGCAATACCGTGGTGCTCAAGCCGTCCGAACTGACCTCCCTGTCCTCGCTGCGCTTGGCCCAGCTCGCGATCGAGGCAGGCTTGCCGGCCGGGACCGTTAACGTTGTCACCGGCGCCGGCGCCGGTACCGGTCAGGCTCTGGTCTCCCACCCGCAGGTCGCCAAGATCTCCTTCACCGGCTCCGAGGCCACCGGCCGTCACCTGGGCGCCTCGGCGGGCCGGTCCTTGAAGCACATCTCCCTGGAACTGGGCGGGAAGAACCCGCACGTGATCTTCGCCGACGCGGACATCGCAAAGGCCGCCGCCTATGCCGCCACCACCGCCTATTTCTACTCCGGGCAGGTCTGCTTCAGTGGTTCCCGGCTCATGGTCGAGCGCTCCGCCGTGGATGAGGTGCTCGCCGCCGTCAGGGAACACGCCGACGCCCTGGTGCTCGGCCACGGCCTGGACCGCGCCACGACCATGGGCCCGCTCTCCTCGGCCGCACACCGGGACAAGGTCGAACGCTACCTGGAAACCGTGGCCGGCACCGGGGGCACGGTGGCCTTTGGCGGCAACCGCACCGGCGAGTCGGGCTACTTCCTGGAGCCTACCGCCGTTCTGAACCCGTCTGATGCGGACCCGGTGGTCGCCGAAGAAATCTTCGGTCCTGTGCTGGTCATCCAACCCTTCGACTCGGCCGAGGAACTCGTTCCGAGGGCCAACTCCGGCAAGTATGGATTGACCGCTGGCGTCTGGACCAATGATGTGCGCAAAGCCCACACCGTGGCCCGGCAGCTGCAGGCCGGCACCGTCTGGGTCAACACCTACGCCGACTACAACGCCGCGGCCCCCTTTGGCGGATTCAAGGCCTCCGGCTTCGGCAAAGACTGCGGTCCCGAAGGACTGGAGAAGTACTTGGAGACTCAGACCGTGTGGATGTCGCTGGCATGAGCGGGCACCGGCCGAGGAGTAGGGCGGCCACGCCGCCTACTACCAAGTAATGCTGCGAGAACATTTAGAAAGGAACGCCTTCAATGCATGATATTTTCGTTCTTTACAACCGGCCAAAGGACCCGGAGGCCTTTGATCGCCACTATATTTCCACGCATGTGCCGCTGGTGCGGGAGCTGCCTCTGCTGCAGGATTTCACCTGGGGCAAGGTGGCCGCTGATGCACCGGATGCCCATTATCTAGTGGCGAGGCTGAGCTATGCTTCCAAGGCCGATGCGGATAACTCCCTGGCCTCGGTGGCGGGCAGGGCCTCGGTGCAGGACCTGGAGAACTTCGCCCAAGCCGGAGCCATGGTGTTAAACGTGCCACGGGAGCGACAGGAATGACGCCCGCCATCGAGGGCCCCGCCGAGACCATTATCCGGGCCGGGCGCGTGATCACGCTCGCCACCAGGGAGCCTGACGGTCCCGCCGTGGTCTGCATCAGCGGCGGCATGATCCAGGCAGTCGTCCCGGCAGCCGACGCCGGGGCTTGGATCGGGCCGGAGACCATCATCATCGACCTGCCCGGGCGCACGCTGATGCCCGGTTTCGTGGATCCACATGCCCATGCGGAGGTCGCAGCTAAGGCCAGCTACCAGATGGTCGATGTCCGGGCTCCAGGCTGTGCGGACATCGCCGCGGTGTTGCAGCGGCTGCAGTCGAACCTGTCCAACGCCCGCAACGGCTGGCTGGTAGGGCAGGCAAACTTGTTCTTCGACCAGAAACTGGCAGACAAGCGCTTTCCCACCCGCGCCGAGCTGGATAGCGTGAGTACGGAGACCGCCATCGCCATCCGGGCTGGCGGACACCTGAGCATCCTGAACAGCCGGGCCCTGGAATTGGCCGGGATCGACGGTTCGTACGAGGCCGTGGAGTACTCCGTCACCGGAAAGCCCTCGGTCCAGCGGGACGCGGCCGGCCAGCCCACCGGGGTGGTCTCAGAAATGGACAAGCTGCTGCCCTTACCTGCCCTCTCCGCCGCCGAGTCCCGCGAGGCCCTCGAGGCAGGCATCTTCGAGCTGTTCACCGCCCATGGTGTGACCACGATCGGGGAAATTTCCGAGTCCCGCGAGGGATTGCGGGCTTTTGACGACGCCCTCGCCGAAGGCCGGATGGCCGCTCGCCTGCACGTTTACCTGTGGACCCCGGGCACGGTCAGCCTGGACGAGGCGTGCGCGCACCGGGACTGGACCGGCTTCCGTTCCCCGGAGACGCTGTTGAGGATCCAAGGCGTCAAAGCGTTTTCCGACGGCGGTTATTCGGCCGCCCGGGCCGCCCTGTCCCGGCCCTATGCCCTGGGCGACAGCCACAACTGCGGGGAACTGGCACTGTCCGCGGACCAGATTGTGGAGCTGGCCCGAAGGACCCAGGCCGCCGGGCTGCAGCTGGCCGTACACGCCAATGGGGACCGCGCCCAGTTGGAAGTCTGCGAAGCGCTGGCCCAGGTGGTGCACGAACACCCGGACGGACCGCGGATCAGGATCGAACACGCCGGGAACTTCGTCCCGGACTACGAACGGCTCAGTGCGGCGTGGGCCGACGCCGGGATCGTGCCGGTTCCGCAGCCCGTTTTCATCTACAATTTCGGCGAGTTCATCCCGGCCTACGTAGGCGCCTACGCCCGGGATCGGCAGTTCCCCTTCCGCCGCATGATCGACGATGGCTGGACGATCTCGGGCAGCTCCGATGTCTGGGTCGGATCGGAGGCCGGGCAGACAAACCCGTTTCTAAGCATCGCCAGCACAGTCGCCCGGCGCACCTTCCACGACCAGGTCCTGACCCCGGATCAAGGTGTGACCACTTACGAGGCCCTGCGCATGCACACCCTCGGCGGCGCCTACGCTCTCGGGGAGGAACACACCCGCGGATCGCTGGAACCGGGTAAGTATGCGGACCTGATCGCCCTGGACCAGGACCCGCTGGGCACCGCACCCGAAAACCTGACCGGGATCAGCGTCGAAGAGGTCTTTCTAGGCGGCACCCACATTTACAGCCGCGGTGGCGAAGCCGCCCCGTCCAACCGCCCAGCAGCAGGACCCCGCCCGGCTTGACTCGGCATCACAGCAGCCGTGGTGCCCTCGGCACCCGTTCACCAACGGGGAAGCACACGCCGTACCTCACCGCCCCGCCTGCACCCTCGCACCCGGGAACGGAAAGGACCAACACATCAATGGGAAGAGTCTTGCCGAAACGGGATCCCCTGTCCGGCAGCAACGCCGAGCCGCTGTGGATTAACCAGATCCTGGCGCAGGGGAACTCGCCGGCGCGTCCTGCTAGTAGCCCGCGGCCGTGCCGGCCCGATTCTGGCGAGTTCACTATTGTCCGCAGATTACTTCACCGTCCGGACTTCGCCGGCGACTAGGAGCCGTGACTCTGAGAGGAACGGGCTGCTGACGGTTTTCTTTTCCTGATCGGTCTGGAACTCAAGCGTGAATTCGTAACCTGGATCTCTGTGATCCACATAAAGCTATCGTCTCGGGAATCGCAGTCGCGGGCGCGGATGCCGGAGGTTCATCGCTCGGCGGCGCTCCCTCATCGTGCCCGCTGGCAAGCGCTCCTTGCTGCAGCACGCTTTTGATTAGGCGTTTGTTTCGCCGACAAGGTACCTTCCGTCAAGCTAGGAGGCAAAGTGCGGGAGAGCGGTCTATTCGCTTTTCCAGGTGAGGCCTAGAATTTGAAAGGCGTGAGTGACTGCATCACTGTGGTGGTTGAGGTCTTCTGACTTGTTGTGCTGAAGCTTTGGGCCGTCCGTAAAGGAGTCCAACGGGACTGCCCCCGGTTCAGTTGGCTCCTGACTTGTGAGGATTCATTCTTGCAGGAAGGATGTTCCTGTGCCCAAGCCCTATCCCGCCGAGTTCCGCCGCGATGTTGTTGCCGTCGCCCGGAAGCATGAAGCGCCGTTGGCGCAGATCGCCAAGGACTTCGGGATCTTCGAAGCGACCCTGCATAACTGGCTGAAGAAAGCCGCCTGGGCATCAGCGCCGGCGAGAACCGGGTCCAGCGGCTGTGCAGCAGCCAGCGGATCTGGTCCGTCTTCGCCAAGAAGCGCGGTCTCAGCCGCAAGGCCGGCCCACCGGTCCACGAGGACCTCGTGGACCGGGACTTCACGGCCACGGTACCGAACGAGCTGTGGCTGACCGACATCACCGAACACCGAACCGACGAGGGCAAATTGTATCTCTTCGCGATCAAGGACGTCTACCAACCGAATCGTCGGCTACTCCATCGGCGAACGGATGAAGGCCTCGCTGGCCGTCTCCGCGCTGCGCAACGCAGTCGCTTTGAGATCACCATGGGGAACTGTGGTGCATTCCGACCGCGGGTCTGACGACCGGTTGAATCCGTCCAGTTCCGCTCCACAGCGTTCGTCAGGGCACTCAATAGCAGCGGGCTGACCGGATCGATGGGACGGGCCGGTGCGTGCGGCGACAATGCCGTCGTGGAATCATTCTTCGCCCTGCTGCAAAAGAACGTCCTGGATCGGGACTGTAAGAAGAACGGTGTGTGATGGCCCGGCCTAATCCGAAAGGAGACGGGCGTGTCAGAGTTCACGACCGAGATGACAGAGGCGATGATCGATCCCGTGACGGGAGAGATCATCGATCAGAAGGAGCTCGCCGAGCAGTTGCTCGCGCAGGCCAAGGAACAGGGCGTGAGCCTGGTGGGCCCCGGCGGTCTGCTGAACCAGCTCACGAAAAACGTGCTCGAGACTGCGCTGGAAGCGGAACTGACCGAGCACCTCGGCCACGAGCACGGCGAGACTCCGATCGCGGCCAACATGCGCAATGGCACCCGATCCAAGACCGTATTGACCGAGATCGGGCCGGTGGAGATCGAGGTGCCGCGGGACCGTGAGGGATCCTTCGAGCCGGTGATCGTGCCCAAGCGGAAACGGCGCTTGGACGGAATCGATCAGATCGTGCTCTCCCTGAGCGCCCGGGGTTTGACGACCGGGGAGATCGCTGCGCACTTCGAGGAGGTTTACGGGGCCAAGGTCTCCAAGGACACCATCAGCCGGATTACGGAGAAGGTCGCCGGTGAGCTGGCTGAGTGGTCCGCCCGCCCGCTGGATCCGATCTACCCGGTGATCTTCGTCGATGCGATCGTGGTCAAGGTCCGCGACGGCCAGGTACGCAACACCCCGTTCTACGTCGTCATGGGCGTGACCACCAATGGGGAGCGGGAAATCCTGGGCATCTGGGCCGGCGACGGCGCCGAAGGCGCCCGGTTCTGGCTGCAGGTCTTCTCCGAGCTGAAGAACCGGGGTGTGGAAGACGTGCTCATCGCCGTCTGCGACGGGCTCAAAGGGCTGCCGGAGGCGATCACGACCACCTGGGAGCGAACGGTGGTGCAGCAGTGCATTGTGCACCTGATCCGCAACAGCTTCCGCTACGCCGGCCGGCAGCACCGCGACGGGATCGTCAAGGCGCTCAAGCCGGTCTACACCGCACCCAGTGAGCAGGCCGCGAAGGACAGGTTCGACGAATTCAAAGCCGAGTGGGGCCAACGGTATCCAGCCATCGTGCAGCTCTGGGAATCCGCATGGGCGGAGTTTGTGCCGTTCCTGGAGTACGACGTGGAGATCCGGCGGGTGATCTGCACGACGAACGCGATCGAGTCGATCAATGCCCGCTACCGGCGGGCGGTGAGGGCGCGCGGGCACTTCCCCAACGAGGCCGCTGCTCTGAAATGCCTCTACCTGGTCACCAGGTCTCTTGACCCTACCGGCGGAGGCCGGGCACGCTGGGTGATGAGGTGGAAGCCTGCGCTCAACGCGTTCGCGATCACCTTCGCGGGTCGGTTCGAGAGAACCTCCAACTAATGAATACCGCCGGACCCCACACACCGTCTATCGGACAGTCCCCTGACGGCCGTATGAAACTTGCGGTACCGGAGTGTACCGCCGCATTTTTTATTGACTATAGAGGGCAGGAATTTAGCTCCTGTGTATTGAAGTCCCGGGTGGGCGGCCCGCTGCTGGGAGCGACGGGCGGCTTGGGGTGTGACGCCAATGGTTTGTGGTGGATCGGTGCCGTTGTGTTCGCCAGTGGAAGGCCGCTGCCGCCTTGGAAAGTGGATATGATCTCAGCCGCGATTGATATGGCCGTCTCCTCGGGGGTTCTGGCGCCCAGGTCGAGTCCAATCGGGGAACGGAGTCGGCTGAGCTCTTCTTCCGTCGTTCCGCTATCACGCAGTTGGGCGAGCCGGATGTCATGGGTGCGTCGGCTTCCCATGGCGCCGATGTAGCCTGCAGGCGTGCGCAAGGCCAACTGAAGGAGCGGTACATCGAATTTCGCATCATGGGTCAGGACGCACAGGACTGTCCTTTCATCCACTTCGACCTCCGCAAGATATTTGTGGGGCCAAGCGACGACCACCTCGTCGGCTTCCCGGAATCGTTCCTTTGTGGCGAAGACCCGCCGGGCGTCGCAGACGGTTACGTGATAGCCCAGGAACTTGCCGATGCGGGCCACAGCCGCTGCAAAATCAATAGCGCCGAATACAATCATGCGCGGCGGAGGAGCCATGGATTCGACAAAGACAGCTACCTCGCCCCCTTGCCGGTCATTGTGTGGCAGTACGCCATCGGTTCCGTGCCGAAGCATCCGGCGCGCTTTTTCGGCCAACGATTGCTCGGACTGGTCGAGATCGGGATTGCCGTACGTGCCCGAGGGCGTGAGCAGAAACCGTCGGCTGAGGGGCAGAGGCCCCTCAATCACGGTGCAGATGGCGATCGCCTGGCGCCGGGCGACGGATTCGACAACGTGTTCGAACTCAGGGAATGTATCCGCGTCGATCAGCTGTACAAACAATTCCAGCGTGCCTCCGCAGGTGAGGCCTATGGCAAAGGCACTGTCATCCGAGACGCCGTACCTGACCAGTTGGGGGGCGCCGGTCTTGAGGACATCTTGGGCAACCTCGTACACGGCGCCCTCCACGCACCCGCCCGAGACACTGCCAATGACTTCACCCGTGTCCGAGACGGCCATGGACGCGCCGACGGGACGTGGGGAGGAGCGCCACGTGCGGACCACTGTTGCTAGGGCGAAGGGTTTTCCTGCCTGGTACCACGGAAGGATGTCTTGGAGAATGTCGCGCACGCTGCGCCTCCTACTGATCTTCTCGATCTAACTAATGGCAAAAATCCCGACGGGGTTCAGGGCGTCAGAATGAGGCGGGAGCGCGTGGATCGGCTGTTCAGCAGTTCGAGCGCTTCCCGCCAGTCCTCAAGGGCGAAGAGCTTGGCGCCGGGCGCTGTCAGGCGTCCCTGCGAGTACAGATCGAAAATGCTTTGGAAACACTTTGCCATCATGTCCGGCGCGCGTTTGCGGTAGTCGCTGATCTGGATCCCCGACACTTCGATGTTCTTGAGCATCGGGTAGTTCATTTTCAGCGTCGGGATGCGTCCCGCGGCGAAACCCACAATGACGAGGCGGCCGCGCCAGGCCACCGCCCGGACTGCCCCGTCGAAGGCGTCGCCACCGATGGCGTCAATGACAACGTCGACACCGCGTCCGGAAGTCAGCTCAAGTACACGGTCCCGGAGGCTGTTGCGCAGGTCCGGTCCCGACTGTACGACGAAATCGTCGGCACCGAGCGGTGTCAGCTCCGCAAACTGGGAGGGTTTTGAAATTCCGGCCAGTACAGTGCTGGCTCCGAGTGCCTTGGCGAGCTGCAGCGCTGCTCCTCCTACCGCGCCGGTGGCGCCGAGCACGAGCACCGAATCGCCCGGTGCTAGTCGGCCGCGGTCCACCAGGCTCATCCACGCCGTGTCGAACGCGAGCGACATTGTGGCCGCCTCGTGGAAACCGACAGCGTCCGGCAGCAGGTAGGCCTGGTCGCCGCGGACCACGCATTTCTCGGCGTAGCCGCCGTATTCAGCCATGCCGAGTACTCTGTCGCCGACTTTGAGGTGGTGGACATCGGCCCCGACGGCGCTGACATGTCCGGCCGGGCCCTTGCCGGGGGTGTAGGGCAGGGTCGGACGGAACTGGTAGGCACCGCGCATGGTGACGAGGTCAACGTAGTTGACCGGCGCGGCGGCTACGTCTATCACGACCTCGTTCTCAGCAGGGAGCGGCACGTCCACCGATTCGAGACCGGCCGTGTCGAGGTCGCCGAATGAGTGGATCTGGACTGCGCGCATGCGGGCGCTCACCGGGCTGCCGCCGTGAACCGGATCGGGTTGGGTGTTATTTCGCCGGCTTCGAGTTGCGCGCTCAGCCGGCGCTTGTCGAGCTTGCCGGAGGGCAGGAGCGGAATGGACTCGACGATCTGCAGGTATTCGGGCATGTCGTATTTGGATAATCCCTGCTGGTCGAGAAACTCCAACAGGGCGTCGGGGGCGGGATCGGACTGCCCGGCGCGGGTGACCACGAGGCAGACACGTTCGCCGAGCCGCTTGTCGGGTATCGGGATGGCCGCGGCCCTGCCGACCGCCTCAAACCGTGAGGCCAGGTTTTCAATCTTGGCCGGGAAGATATTGTGTCCTCCCCGGATGATGACGTCTTTCTTGCGTCCGGTGATATGAATGTTGCCCTGCTCGTCGGCCCAACCCAAATCGCCGGTCAGGAACCAGCCGTCGGATGTGAACGCGGACTCGGTCGAGAGCTGATCGTCAAAGTAGCCGAGCATGACGCTCGGTCCCCGCCCGGCGATCTGTCCGACTGTGCCCGCGGGGAGTTCGACCGAGGCGTCGTCGCCGGAGATTATCCGGGCTTCGTGCCCGCGATAGGGCCGTCCTGAGCTGGCGACGATGAGGGCGGGGTCGTCCTCGGGGAGGGTGTAGTGGTGGGAGCCGGCTTCGGTCATGCCGTAGCCGCTTTGCGGGACGACTCCGACGGCGATGAGGCGTTCGGCGACATCGGTTGGGATAGCGGCGCCGGAAATCCGGAATCCCTTGAGCTTTGGCAGTGAGACGACATCGCCGCGTTCCAGCTCGGTCAGCAGATCGATGGCATGGGTCGGCACGCCGAAGACAAACGTGGCGCCGGTCTCGGCGATGCGCCGGGCCACGCTTTGCCCGCGCGCCAGATCGTGAGCCACCAATGTGCCTCCCCCGGTCAGGGCCAGCAGCATAGCGCCGAACCCCAGGTTGTGGCTCAGGGGTGAGAGGGAGTAGATCACCATGTCGTCGTCGAGGTTCCAGTCACGGGCCAGGGCGCGCACCGGTGCCAGCAGCGTGTTGCTGGAGTGCATGACGCCCTTGGGCCGGCCTGTGGTGCCGGAGGTGAAAGCCAGATAGACGATTGCTTCGGGATCGTGGTGGGGCGCGCCGTCGGGTGCGTCCGCTGGAATATCAGGGAAAAGGGTGCCGTTTGAGCCGGCGGGTTCAAGGCGAATGTGCATCCGGAGGGTTTCGACCTCGTTCAGGCGGGAGAAGATGTCGGCGCGGTCGCTGTCGGCGCCGTAGTTGGGCTGACCGATGAAGGCCTTGGCACCCATCCGCTGGGCCAGCGCAACAATGTCTCCCACAGTGTGGTCGCGGTGCAGTGACGGGCAGGCAATGTATCCGTTGCGTGAGCAGGCCAGCAGTGCTGCGGCCACTTCGGCCCGGCTGGGCAGCCAGATGGCGACGCGGTCGCCGCTTTGCAGGCCGGCGTCGGCGAGATGACCGGCGAGCCGGTCTGCAGCGTCCAGCAGGCAACGGTAGCTGGTGGTGCGCGAGCGTTCCAGCACCGCCACCTTGTCGGGGTTGCAGGATGCCGCAACCCGCGCGCGGGCATAAATTGTCTGGTCCTGCCAGTAGCCGGCGTCGTAATATTCACGCGCCTGAGGCATGTCAAGGCGTGTCAGCATTCGATTGATCATCGTCGTCCTGTCCTTTGGTCCCCTGAAGTCGCGGTCAGCTTTTGTCACGGCCGAATACGCTGCGGCCGGCAGAGCGGGTGAGCGCCCCGACCATCAAACCAATGCCGCCGATGGCTTGGGCGGGGGCGGCAGCTGTTGCCGGTGCATCGCCGCCTGGTTGGCCGCCGGGTGCGGATTCAGCGGATATGCGTGCCTCAAGGTTGCGGGCGAATTCCTCGGCAAGGCGTTGCGACACATCCTTCATCACGCCGCGCCCGAACTGGGCGATCTTGCCGCTGACGCGCAGGTCGGACACGATGGAAACCCGGGTGGAGCCTTCGGAGGCCGGATGGACCCGGGCCGTGACGGAGGCATCCGTAGCGCCGCGGCCCCGACGGTCCTTGGCCTTGCCCGAGATGACGAGCACTTTCTGCTCGTGGTCGCGCTCGTTGATCGTGGCAATGCCTTCCAAGCTCAGTGCGAGAGGTCCCAGCTTGATGGTGACATGGCCCCGGTACTCGTCGTCCGAGATCTTCTCATCGATTTGGGCGCCCGGGATGCACTCCACGACTTCCTCGGTGCGCAGCAGGTAGCCCCATACCAGGTCGTGGGATGCGGCAATGGTGAATTCTGTTTCGATTTGCATAGCGCTCCTGACAATTTGTATACAACGGTATTAACCAGCATATCTATGTATTCAGAGGGCGTCCAGAGTGATTTGGATCGCCTCGCTGTCCGTGGTGTGTTGGACCGCTAGGGCCAGGGCTATCCGCGCCTGCCAGGGAGCCATGGCGGGGGCAACCACCCGGCCTGCGGCTTTCATGGCAGGAGAGCGCGAGACGCGTCCGGACGCCACGCGGGTGCCCTGGCATACTACGACGCCTCCGGCCGCTGCTTCGTTCAATGCGGCACTCTCGGCAGGCGTGGGACGTCCCGCGCCCGTGCCGGCGCTGACGATGGCGCGCGCCCCGGCGGCAACCGCAGCCTTGATCAGGACTCCGTCGGCGCCGACGTATGAGACAACGACGTCAACCCTGGGCATCCGGGCGATGTCCTCGATGGCGAAGGCCGGGACGGCGTTGGTGGCATGCCGGCGGGTGAGCCGGATTTCGCCGTCGGCATCCACATGGCCCAGCGGTCCGAGCCCGGGTGCCGCGAACGCGTTAACCCGGAAGGTCGCGGACTTGGTGACGTCGCGGGCCGCGAAGACTGTGTCGTTGATCAGCACCAGGACCCCTTGCCCCCGGGCAGGTTTCGAAGCGGCAAGACGCACTGCTTGTAACAGGTTGATCATGCCGTCGCTGCCCAGGCCGTTCGCCGGGCGCATGGCTCCGACCAGTACGATCGGGATGGTGGTGCTGAGCGTTAGGCTCAGCAGAAAGGCGGTTTCCTCGAGGGTGTTCGTTCCGTGGGTGACTACAATGCCGTCGAACGTGCCGCTGGCTGCGAGTTGCTGGACCGTTGTCGCGAGCAGCGACCAGTCCTCCGTGGACAATGCGTAGCTTGGCATGCGCGCAAAGGGTACCTGGATGACATCGGCAACCGTTTTAAGTTCTGGCAGCGCGGCCACGAGGGCTCCGTCTGGCAGCCTGTTCTTCGTTTCCGTGTACCAGGCCAGGTCGAGGCGGGATGCCCCGAGCGCGTCTATCGTCCCGCCGGTGGAGAGCAGCGCGACGCGGGGTAGCTTGCTCATTGCGCCCCGCTCCGGCCGTGCTCGACGATGGCCGAGGGGGTTGTCCACCAGATGTCGTCCCGGGCCGCAAGCTGCACCAGGAGTCCGCGGACGGCGCGTGCCCGGAAGGGCTCTCCGCTCAGCCAGGGGTGCAGGTGCAGGCACAGCATCCGGGGCAAGCTTTGGCTTTCTGCGGCTAGGACGTCGACGGCTTCGAGGACGGCGCCGGTGTAGGATCCTGGTCCGAGGCCCCGCATGAACATCGCGGACAGGTCGCTGAGCTCCCAGGACACCGGCAGGCTCCACAGGTCACCTGCACCCGTAACGGCGTACGGCTGTTCGTCATTGGCCCAGTCGGCGACGTAGGCGACACCGTTGCGCCCCAGCAGCCCGGGCGTGCGGAAGGACTGTGATCCCTGCGGGCTCATCCAGCCGCGCGGCCTTGAGCCGGTTACACGCTCGAGCCGGTTGAGGGTCTGGGCGATATAGTCGTTCTCCTCTGCCTCTGACATCAGGCTGCTGATAGCCCTGCTGGAACTCAAACCGCCTGACAGAATCTCGGCAGCCTGTTCCTGTAGCAGCGAGAGCACCCGCGGATAGCGCTCGGCGGTGAGGACGTCGAGGGCAGCAGCCCACGGAATCCCGGCCTCTCCGCAGATGGACGCCAGCCGGAACAGCCCGACACGATGCCCGAACTCAAGGTGGGACATGCGGGGAAAATCCGGGTAGGGCGCGGGTCCGCGGCCGCCTGGCACTCCGACGGCTGGTGCAGGGTCCTCCCACTCCGCCGCACGTACATCCAAGATGATGCTCAACGCCAGCCCTGAACCGTTCGGCCAATGGTTCAGGCGCCTGGTTGGGAGCGGAGTGTAGGGGAACCAGCCATGGTCGTAGCCAGGCTCGGCTGCCAGCGGCGGCCGGACAACGTTGAGTCCGTGCGCGTTCATGCACATACCGCCTCGGTCGCACGTTGCAGGTCGTGTGCGTAGGAGGTCCGGAGGTAGTGGTCGACGATGTCCGACGCCGTTGCGATCCATACGCCGTCATGTGCGCGCAGATGGGCCAGGACACGGTCGAAGTGGCCGGCGCGGTGCGGTTGACCGATCGTAAAGGGGTGCAATGACAGACACATCATCCGTCCGCAGTTCTCGTCCCGTTCGTAGAGCTCGTCGAACTGGGCTGTCAGGTATCCGGCATAGTCGGGCCCTTCGACGTGCGACCGCATCAGCAGAGGCGCGTCGTTGAGCGCGTAAGTATACGGCAGCGCGACCAGCGGGCCGCCGGACCGGGTGAGGAGCGGGGCTGGCCGCTCGTCATGCACCCAATCGGCATGAAAGGTCATGCCGAGCTCGGCCATCAGGTCGGGCGTCCACGCATTGCCGGTAATGTTCGGTCCCAGCATGCCGGAAAAGCTGCGGCCCGTGTGCCGGCGCAGCACGGCATTGCAGTCCTCCAGGAAGGACCGCTCGGCGGTCTCGCCCATTCCTGTCAGATAACGGGTGTTGTAGAGTCCGTGGCTCATGTGGTCCCAACCCCGCTCGGACATGGCCTCGGCGATCGCCGGGTAGTGATCGAGGACCGCAACGTTGAGGGATGTCGTGCAGGGGATCTCATACCGGTCGAGAACCTCCAGCATTCGCCAGAACCCGACCCGGTTGCCGTAGTCGTGATACGTGTACTTTCGAACATCCGGATGCGGCGTGCGCGGGTAGGGGTCCACCGCGCCGGCCGGGGGCAGGTACTCGTAATGCTCGATGTTCGGCACGACCCAGACCGCCAGTCGGGCACCGCCCGGCCACCGCGGGGCCGGGCGGTCGACGATGGCGTCGTACGGCAGGCGGTCATGGATCGGGGCAAACGGCCGTTCATGGGCCCAGGTCATCGCGCTTCCCTTCGCCGGTTCAGGACGCCGGGCACCCGGTCGATGCGTCCGCGGCGCAGCCGCGGTTGCGGCTGCAGATGCGGACTGCCTCACTGATGGCTTCGTAGGAGCCGCAACGGCACAGGTGGCCCTGCAACCCGCTCTCGACCTGCTCGCGTGTCAGTTCGCCCTCGGTCTGGTCGAGCAGGGCCTGGGCGCTGGCCAGGAATCCCGGCGTGCAGAACGAACACTGGAAGGCCTGGGACTCGATGAACTGCTGCTGGAGTGCGCTGAGCGTGTCTCCGGATGCGGCACCCTCCACCGTCCGGATCGTACCGCCATCCAGGGCATACATCGGCAGGATGCAGCTGCTCACCGGTTCGCCATTGAGCAGCACGGTGCAGGTGCCGCAGACACCCAAACCGCAGGTTTCCCTCACTCCGAACAGCCCGCGTGCCCTCAGCACCGATACTGTCGAACCGGCGGGGTCGCCGTGCAACGCTACGTCCTCCCCGTTTATCCGACAAGTTACCGAGATCTCCTCATTCATTTCATTCATCGTGCCTCCATGGCTTCAATAACTCGTTCGGGCGTGATGGGGAGCCGCCGTACGCGGTGGCCGGTGGCGTTGGCGACCGCGTTGCCTATTGCTGCGATCACCGGCGGCAGCACCGTCTCGCCAAGGCCGTGAATGGTTGAGGCGCCTTCGTCCTCGAGCAGGTCGATCTCAAGGGTGTGCGGCATGTCTCCCATGGTCGTAATCGCGTAGTCGGACAAGTTGGGGTTTGTGAGCATGCCGTCCTCGAAGATTAACTCCTCATACAGCGCATGACCGATGCCGAAGACGACGCTGCCATGCATCTGCAGCCGTGCCAGCTTGGGATTGATCACCGTCCCGGCGTGCGCCGCGGCATACACATGGTTGAGGTACACCTTTCCGGTGCCCAGATCGACCTCGAGCTCCACGGCGGCGCTTCCTTGGTGCCAGTGGTCGCTGGCCAGCCCCTGTCCTGTCTCGGGATCCAGGCCACCCGAAGTGATCACCTCGCCCTCACCGAGAATGCTGCCTACTCGCGTTTCCTGGAAGACCTCCTCGATGCTGAGGCTGGTTTCCGGCACGTCAATGACCTCGACCCTTCCTTGGTGCAGCCGCAGCTTGTCTCCGGTCACGCCCAGCAGCGGCGCCGCGCGTTCGAAGAGCTTGTCGCGGACTTCGTGGGCCGCCTTGGTGACGGCGCCACCCATGGCACGGGTCGTCCGGCTGGAGCTGGTTGTTTGGTCGTACGGGGTATAGGCCGTGTCAGGGGTGGTCACATTGACGTGGCTGATGTCCACCTCCAGGGCCTGAGCCGCGAACTGGGCCAGCACGGTGTGTGCTCCCTGGCCCATCTCAATGGACGAGGTGAGTACTTGGACGGACCCATCCGCGTCCAGCCGTACAGCTGCATGCGTCGTCGATGGGGTGATGGTCGATTTCAGGATCACCGCCAGCCCTTTTGCCCGGACCCGGTCGGAGGAGCCGGTTTCCCGGATCCCGTCGGACCAGGAGACGGCGTCGGCGGCCATGTCGAGCAGCTCGCCGTAGGTCGCCTCGGTCATGACCTCGCCGGTGGCAAATTCGTCGCCGGCCCGCAGTAGGTTTTTGTGCCGCAGTTCGACGGGGTCCATGCCAAGGGCGGCCGCAATCTGGTCCATTTGGCTCTCGTAGGCCCAGGCGGCTTGGGACACACCGTATCCGCGGTAGGCGCCTGCCGGGACCTGGTTGGTGTAGAGCGCGTAGGAGTCTATCCGGACGTTGGGGATCCTGTACGGCCCCGCCGTGCTGTAACCGCCGTTCTTGATCAGCCGGGGGCTGATGTCGGCATAGGCTCCGCCGTTGAAGTATACGACGACGTCACGGCCGATGATGGTCCCGTCGTTCATCACGGCCGAGCGCATGTGGATTCGCGCGGCGTGCTTGGTCGTAGTGGAAAATTCTTCCTCCCGCGTCAGCACGAGTTTCACCGGCCTGCGGCACTTCCAGGCCAGGGCCGCGGTGATCGGTTCGAACTTGGCATAGGTTTTGCCTCCGTAACCGCCCCCGATGGGAGGTACGGTAACCCGGACTTTCGAGGCGGGCAGGCTAAACATTTCACACAGCGTGTCGCGGACGGCGAACGGCGCCTGGCTGCTGGTCAGGACATCCAGTTTCCCATGATCGAAGGTGGCCAGGACCACGTGGGGTTCCATGGTGACGTGTTCGACGGCGGGGCTGTGATAGATGTCTTCGACGACCACGTCCGCCTCTGCGAACGCTCGGTCGACGTCGCCCTTGCGCACCTGGAACTTCGTGCACACGTTGCCCTCCCGGCCCAGGAGCTTGATGTCGGAATAGCTGCGTTCCCGTGGCCGCGGCGGCCGGTCGTGCACATGCACGGCATCGGTGTCGAGCGCGTCGTCGATGGAGGCAACGACGGGCAGTTCGTTGTATTCCACCTCGATCAGTGCGACGGCTTCCCGCGCGATCTCCACCGTCTCGGCGACCACTGCGGCCACCGGGTCACCGGTGAAGCGCACCTTACGGCCGCAGATCACCGGCTGGTCGTTGATGACGGGTCCGAAGTGGCGTCTGGGGGCGCCGGGCGCATCGAAGTCTGCCGCAGTGAGGACGGCGACAACGCCTTTGAGTTGCTCGGCCGCGGCAACGTCGATGGAGATTATTTCGGCATGAGGCACGGTGCTGTGCAGGATTGCGGCGTGAACCATGCCCGGAACTTCGGCATTGAGCGCGTAATTGATGCTTCCGTCCACTCGGGAACGGGCTTCATACATGTCGGTCGGGGTGCCGATGCTGGAGCCCGGGGCAACTCTGATGGCCCCGGACTCGTTGATCACAGCGTGGTCAGTCACAGCTTCGTCGCTCCGTTCACGTAGTCGTCATTCATCTGCCGCAGCGCCCGGCCGACCAGTATTCCGGTCACACGTTTTCGGTACGCTGCAGAGCCGCGGGCGTCGTCAATGGGTTCGATGCTCTCCGCGTAGGAGTGGGCGATATGGTCCCAGGCCGCATCGCCGGAATCGGCGCCGACGCACTCCCGGAGGACGGACGGGACGCTGAAAGGAGTCGCCGTCGCGCCGGCGACCTGCACATCCACGCCCAGGCACCGGCCGGTGCCATCGAGTGAGAGCGAAGCTGCGACCCCGACGCAGGGTCTGTCCTCGGAGGACCGGCTGACGTACTTGAGGTAGTTGGTCCGGGTACGGGCGTCCGGCCGGGGGATGATCACTTCCACAACAAGCTCGTTATGATCCAGGCTCGTTTGGTAATAGTCCACCAGCAGGTCCGTCAGCGCGATAACCCGCTCGCCCCGGGGACCCAGGACGCGTACCTGGCAGCCAATCGTGGACAGAATGGCAGGAGGGTCGGAAGCATAATCGGCCTCGCACACGTTGCCGGCGATGGTTGCCCGGTTGCGCACGCGGTGGTTGGCGACCATGTCGAGCGCCTGGGTGAGCGTCGGTAGCAGGGACTGCAGTTCCTCCGACCGCTCGATGGTGCGCAGCGTCGTGAGGGCGCCGATGCGGATCGTGGTGTCGTCGGTCTCAATATAGTCCAGGCCCTCGATGCGCTCGAGTGCAATGAGGTCAGTGGGAAAGATCAGGCCATTGCGCAGCATAAGCATGAGCGCGGTGCCGCCGGCGACTATTTTTGTCCCGTCATCCGATTCGTTGAGCAGCGTCAAGGTTTCGGTAACGCTCGTAGGTCTTAGCACTTGCATGGGAAGTTCCTTTCGCAGGAATTTCGGTCGGCGATCAGGATTAGTCGGCCAGGATCTCGGTCGGATCCGGGAGCTTATCCGCCGAGAACACTCCGTATTTGACGCATGCCTCATGCCATGCTTTGAGGGATTCCTCGTCAGGCATGCCCGCTGGCCAGTTGCCCAGCGTGATCTCCTGGGCAACCGTGGTCTCCATTCCCAAAAACTCCGGGATATAGTCGCGGACCTCGTCAGGATTCTCGGACGCGTAGGCCCGCGATTTCTCAAGTGCCCGCTGGAAGGCGGCGACCGTATCGGGATCCTGGGCAAGGAACTGGTCGCTGGTGAACCACGATGACATGAAGACGTCGGGCAGGACCTCCCGGTAGGGGGCCGAGAGAATGCGAGCACCATCCTTGACGGCCTGGCTGAGGAACGGTTCTGCAACGTGGGCGACGTCGATGCGTCCGCTCCTGAGCGCTGCAGGCATGTCCGGGAATCCCACTTCGATGAAGTCGACGGTTTTCAGGTCGACCCCGGCCTTTTCCAGGGCCACCCGGTCGGCTACTTCGACCATGTTCTTGAGGCCGTTGACTGCAACGGTGCTGCCGTCGAGGTCTGCAAGCGATTCGGCGTCATTACCGGGGCCGACCACAATTGCTTCGTCCGGGGGAGCGGGATTCTCACCGGCACTGCTGGCCGCAGCCACAATTTTGACCGGAAGTCCCTGGGCCCGCGCTGTCATCAACGACACGTTATTGGAGAAGGCGAAGTCATACTGCCCGCTGACCACCGCCGGCACCAAGGCGGCGCCACCTTGGGCGCTTGCCAGTTCCACATCGAGGCCTTCTTCCGTGAAAAATCCCTTTTCAACGCCCAGAGCCAGGACCGTGTTGGTGACGATCGGGAGCGTACCGACGGTAATCTCGGTCGCAGCAGAGCCGTCGGCGTTGTCGGAAGACGCCGATCCGCCGCACCCGGTGACGAGCAATGCAGCCGCTGCCAAGGTGGCGGTTATGGCGAGTCGGTGATTCATTGTGTGTTACCTTTCTGGCCGTGTGAGGTTGGGCGGTCGCGGGCGGCGATGCTAGTGGGTGCCGACGATCTGGTTATAGACGTGGTTGCGCAACTCGCTGTAGGCCGGGAGCGCCTTCGTTTCTGTCTGGCTTCGTGGCCGTGGCAGCGGGACGTTGAGCTGCTCGCGGACGACGCACGGCGGCGAGCTGAGGACTACAATCCGGTCGGCCAGATACACGGCTTCGTCGATGTCATGGGTCACGAAGACGATCGTGATCCCGTACTTGGCCTTGAGGTCGAGCAGCAGGTCTTCCAGTTCGATCCGGGTCTGTGCATCGACGGAAGCGAACGGCTCGTCCATGAGCAGGATTTCGGGTCGGTAGGCGATGGCACGGGCGATTGCCACGCGCTGCTGCATTCCGCCCGAGAGCTGCCACGGGTACTTGTCCTCGTGGCCCTGCAGCCCGACGGCAGCCAGCGCCTCCTGGACAGCAACGGTGCGTTCCGCCTTGCCGAGCAGTTTGCGCACAGGCAGTTCGACGTTCCGGCGTACCGAGGTCCAAGGGAACAGAGACCGGTTGTATTCCTGGAATACCAGGCCCATCTGCCGCGGCGGACCCGAGATGGCCTGGCCGTGGAGCTTGACTACGCCCCCCGTAGGCGGCATCAGGCCCGAGAGGCAACGCAGCAGAGTGGTCTTGCCGCAGCCGGATGGCCCAACGATGCAGACAAACTCTCCCTCTGCCGCGTTGAAGCTGACATCGCTTACTGCAAGGTGGGAACCTGGTCCCTGTCCGTAACGCTTCTGCAAGTTCTTGACATCGATGATCATGGTGGAGGTATTCTGCGGGGTCGTTTCGTGAATGAGTGTCATGCGTCCCGTGTGCTCGCTTTCAGGCCGTGGTGCCATTGCAGCGCAAAGCGCTCGACACCGAGGAAGATCAGGTTGACGGTGTAGCCGACGATGCCGAGCATTAGCAGCCCGGCCCACATGTCGGCCATCACAAACATCCGTTGTGACTCCAGGATCGAGTAGCCGATCCCGTTGGTGCTTCCCACCATTTCAGCCACCACCATGAGGATGAGCGCCAGCGCGAGGCTGGCGCGCAGGCCTGCGAAGATGCTGGGGCCGGCCGCAGGAAGCACGACCCGGAAGAGCCGCTCAGCTGTCGAGAAGCGGAAGCTGCGCGTCACGTCGTGCAGGAGTGGCTCTACCGACGCGGCACCTGCGGCGGCGTTGAGAATGATGGGGAAAGAACAGCCAAGGGCGATGACGAAGATCTGCATTGGTGCCCCGACCCCGAAAACGATGAGGCCGAACGGCACCAGGACCACTGCGGGCAGTGCGCGCAGGAAGTCGATGCCTGGTCCCAGAAGCCGGCGGACCCAGGACGACATCCCGATCGCTAGTCCGACGCTTATGCCGACCACGGCTGCTATCGCATATCCGGCGAACATCCGGCCGAGGCTTGGCAGAACGTGATCGGTAAAGCCCGGTCCGATCCACACTTCACCGAACCTCTCCAGGATGGCTGTAAGGGGAGGGAAAAACAGAGAGGTCGAGCCGGCCGACAGCACGAACCATGCGATGACTACGGCGACGGTGGTTGCTATTTCTAGACCGACCAGGCCGAATTTGCGTCCGTTCATGCGACTGCCTTTCTGTGGCTCGGATGCCAGCGCAGGAGCCGGCGCTCGATGACGACGATCAGTGTGCCTACGATGTAGCTGAGCAGGCCGGCCGCGAAGATGAGTGCGTACATACGCACATTCGAGCCTGCGCTCTGTGCGGCAAGGATCGCCGTACCCAGCCCCGGGCCACCCGAGATCAGTTCTGCGGTGACGGCAATCACAATTGCCAGTGCGGAGGCAAGCCGTATCCCGGTAGCAATCGAGGGTGCCGCGCTTGGGAGGGTGACATGCCAGAAAATTTCCGCGCGGCTGAAGCCGAATGACCGGGCAGTATCGCGGGCGACCGCATCGGTCTCGCGGACGCCGTATACGGCTTGGAACAAAATGGGCCAGAAGGTCGCGAATACGACCAGAAACACTTTCATCTCGGTCGTGATGCCAAAGATCAGCACCGCCAACGGGATCAGGGCCACGGCAGGTATGGGACGTAGGAACTCGATCAGGAACCGGGTGGCCCGATAGGCATACTTATTGCTGCCGATGAGCATGCCGGCTGCTACAGCGGCGATCACCGCGATCCACATACCTACAGCCCAGGCCAGCATCGTTGATCCGACGTCGTCCCAAAAGGCATTGGTCTTCAGAATCGAGGCAAAATCCGCCAGGACGCTCGAGGCCGGCGGAACGTAGCCGGAGGGCACCAGGTTTAACCGCGGAGCGAACTCCCAGATCGCCAGTGCCATGACGATGCCCGGCCAACTGAACGCGCGACCGGCTGCACCGAGTCGAAGCAATTTGGTCTGAGGGATTCTCATTCCGCTACTGTATACGGATGCACACAGGGGGATGCAAGGGTTTTTGGGAAATTAATGTGTCGTGCGGGAATTTTAACGTTCCGGAAACAAAGTCGGGACCTATTCCGGTTCGGCCTCGAGGACCAGCTGGGTGCACGTAAACCAGGCGATTCGGCGCGGTTCGGACGCTGTCCGGATCCGGTCAACTTCGACGTTCTGCACCACCGTTCGTCGACCTTGATGTACAAGTGAGGCCCGCCCCCGCAGCAGGTCCCCTGCGCGCGCAGTGCCTGTCAGGTTGCAGGAGAAGTCCACGGTTACGTAGCGGGGCGCACCCAGAGCCGATTCGGTTGCCCAACCGGCGACGGCATCGGCAAACACTGCGTATATGCCGCCCTGGACGCTTCCCTGCTGGTTGAGGCTCTCGGGCCTCACCGTCATTTCGGCATCCGCGGATCCGTTGCTTGCCCTGATCAACGTGATGCCTTGGGCTTCAAGCGCGTTGAGTGCGGAGGTTTCCGGCATCATGGATGCAGTTCCTTGGAATGCATAATCATGCATACTAGGGTACACTGAAATGTGCGCAGCTATTGTGCATGGGGGTAGGCCGTGATTCTGTAAAAGTCACTGTCAGAAAGTAATTCGACGCTAGCCGCGCAGGTGGAGGTCTCACTCATGGCAAACAGGAAGCAGGCGGCTGCAGAACGCGTCGGCCGCTCTTTTAGTGCCGATCGTCGCCGTGGTGCGTACGAACGTATCAAGCAGGCCATTGTTGTGGGCGAATTCAAGCCGGGGGACTCGCTGGTCGAGTCTGCCCTGGCGGAGTGGTGTGAGGTCAGTCGTACGCCGATCCGGGAGGCGTTGACGCGCTTGGAGCAGGACGGGATCGTGGTTCGCACAGACCGTGGCTTGGTCGTGCGTGATGACAGTCCGGAGGACGTGCTCGACCTGTACGAGACCCGCATTGTTCTTGAAGCAAGCGCGGCACGGGTGGCATCAGAACGGCGCAGCTTCCACGATCTGCTGCAAATGCACGAACTGGCAGATCGTATGAAGACGATGGAGACCGGAGACCTGGAAGCCATGGCGGCGGCAAACGACAGTTTCCACCGTGCCATCTGGCGCGCGAGCCATAACCGTTCACTGGTGGATCTGCTTGACCGGCTCAGCCTGCATCTGGGCAGGTATCCTGCGACCACCCTGTCCTTCCCCGGGCGTTGGGGACGCGCCAACGAGCAGCATACGGCTCTTGTAGAGGCGATCGAGTCGCGCAACGGTGATCTGGCTGCGAGCCTCGCTACCGAGCATTTCACCGAGTCCCGGGACATCCGCCTCAAGCTCTGGACCCGGGGCACGCCGAGTTAGGCGCGGCCCGTCCGCAGAGGCGTGCGGCGCGGGCCGCGCCTGCCTTTACTGCCGTCGTGTACGGCCCATGCCCCGCGTGGTGGTGGGGCAGTAGCGTACTTATTGTGGGCGGAGGCCGGAGACGTGCGGATAGGCTGGCAAAGCATGGATAAAGGAACACACCTGATGAACGGCTGCAGGCCTACGGAACGTTTCCGGAGCCCCCGCAGGTTCTAACTGGCGGGAGGACTTATGGGACTGGCCGGGCTAATACTTGCCGCGGGTGCTGGCCGCCGCATGGCGGCGGGACCCAAGGCCCTGCTGCGCTATCGGAATGAGTATTTTATTGACCGGCTCGGCCGCACGCTGCAGGAAGCTGGCTGTTCGCCCGTTTCCGTGGTTCTGGGGTGCGAGGCCGATGAGGTGCAGCGCACTGCGCACCTGGCGGACATGCGGGTTGTCGTCAATCCGCAGTGGGCCAGCGGCATGGCGAGTTCATTTCGCGTCGGCATCGCGGCCTCCATCCTCGGGGAGGCTGACATCCTTGTCTCTGTCGTGGATCAGCCGGACGTCTCGAAGGAAATTATTGCCCGTCTCCGCGGCGACCACGGGCCGGGGCGAATCACGGTGCCCCTCTATGCAGGAAACCCCGGACACCCTGTGCTGTTAGACGCCGCCTTGGCGCGTAAAGCAGCAGCCACCGCAGCAGGCGATTCAGGAGCGAGAGCATTCATGCTTCGGCACCCTTCCGTGGTCGACTATGTCGACTGCAGCGACCTTGGATCGGGGTTGGACGTCGATACACCGGAGGACCTGCGCGGACTCAAGGACCTCCTCCCTTAGCAGAGCCCGGGGCCTATCTCCCGCTATCCACCTGCGAAGGGCGGGAGGATATCGATGACGTCCGTGGGGTGCAAGGGCATGTGGAAGTCACGCAAGGCTACTTCATTACGCAGGAAACTGCTCCTGGCGACGATGTTAGCCAGGGATGGTCGGCCGCCCGCTTTGGCCGCAGGGTACAACTCCGTAAGACGGTTAATTACATCGGTGAGGGTGGACCCGTCCGGAAACTCCAGCGTTTCCTGCCCGACGCCGACTGCTGCCTGCGCGGCTGCGAAATATCGGATCAGCATTGGCATCCCATCTGTTCAGTGTTTGTTGTTGCCTGGTCGGGGGTTCTCAGCCCCCGATGGCGCTCATTGTGCGTTGCGGCTGTACATACTCCGGGGCGTCCAGCCCCGTGTGATCCATTCCATGGGCTTTTGGCTTGCCCCACATCGCTTCCTGCCAGCGCCACGCTACTGCCGCGTCATCTGCGCCTGAACGAAGGAGCTGCAACAAGTCCGATTCCTCGTGGGAGAAGAGACAGCTGCGCACCCTGCCTTCGGCGGTAACGCGAGTCCGACGGCAGTCGGCACAAAATGGTTCCGTGACGGATGCGATAATTCCGACGCTGCCGGCTATCCGGCCATCCGCTGTTCCATCTGATTGGCGCCTGCGCACTTTCCAACGCTCGGCCGGCGCGCCGTCGCGCCGTCCCGGATCCGGCGTAAGGACGAAATCACGTTCCAGCAGTCCCCGGATCTCAGCCGCGGTTATCATATCCTCTCTGGTCCAGCTGTGATCAGCGTCCAAAGGCATCTGCTCGATAAAGCGCAGCTCAAACCCGTTGGTCAATGCCCAGTCCAGCAAGCGGGAAGCCTCCCCGTCATTGATTCCACGCATCAGGACGGAGTTGACCTTAACCGGCTCCAGTCCTACTCGACCAGCCTCTTCGATGCCCGCCAGCACCCGGTCCAGGAGCGGGCGGCGGGTCAGCTGGGCAAAGGTGTCCCGGTGGAGTGAATCAAGCGAGACGTTGATACGGGTCAGGCCGGCGTCCTTTAGCGCCCGTGCCTTCTTGTCCAAACCCAACCCGTTGGTAGTGAGCGATATCGGAAGCTTCGGATGATTGGTGCGGATTGTTCCAACAATCTCGACCAAATCCGGGCGCACCAGAGGCTCCCCTCCAGTCAACCGCAGTTCCCGGATTCCTAGCTGTTCCACCCCTATGCGTACAAGACGGGCAATTTCACTGGCGGACATCAGTTGCTGCCTGCTGAGCCATTCGAGTCCCCCGGCCGGCATGCAGTAGGTGCAGCGCAGATTGCATTTGTCGGTCAGCGACAGGCGCAAGTCGGTTGCTCGCCTACCGTAACGGTCCGCGAGGCCCAGGGCGCCGGAGAGGGCATCTGTCGTTGAAGCGCCGGCCCCGCCCAGACGAAGGGATTGCAGCGCGGGCAGGCCGAGAAACGTTTTCATATATACACTCTAAGACATTCGAATACATTAGTATACGAATAGGGGTTGGACCCGTTGCAGAAATCAGGCTGCACTTCCCGCATTCGGTGATGCCCGTATGCTCCGGCAATGTCCGAGATTGAAAGGAACCCAATGATCACCAGCGTTGTCTTGAATGCAGCCGTCACCAGTGCGCCGCTGAGCCTGGAACCGGCTTTGGCCGCAGTGCGGTCGATCGACTGTGGTGCGGTCGTTTCCTTCAGCGGGGTTGTTCGGAATCACGACGGCGGCAAGGACGTCCAGGAACTGGAATACAGCGCCCATCCTGTCGCCCAGCAAACCATGGAAGAGGTCGCTGCAGAGATAGCGGCCCGTCATAGCGGCGTCCGGCTGTGGGCGGGCCACCGCATCGGTCTGCTCGGAATCGGCGATATGGCCCTGGTCGTCTCGGCCGCGGCAGCACACCGCAATGAGGCATTCACCGCCTGCTCCGAGCTGGTCGACACCATTAAGGAGCGTGTGCCCATTTGGAAGGTGCAGTTTTTCAAAGACGGCAGCGTCGAATGGGCCGGTGCCGAGTCATAGAACACCAGCGAACACCGGCAGCAGGTGCACAGCTCCTGGCAGCCCCGCCCCTTCCCTCATGTTGGTGAGAGGATATGGTGCCGCTGCCCCGTGTCACCCACCGGGTGCTGCCACCGGATTTTACGGCGCCGGTGATCCTGCCGCCATTCTCAATTTCCCAATGGGCGGCTATGTCGTCAGCGGCAGTACCAACACCCGGTCGCACAGGGGTCGAGATTGAACTTCCGTTGCCGTGCTGCCAGCTGTGGCGGATTCGGACTCCCGTTGCCCTGGCAGTCGCCGTCACAAAAGGCGGTCCACTCTTCCAGCGCCGGTGAATTCCCGCTCGGCAGGATCGACGGCCGCCTTAGTGGCAGCCGAGGGGCCTGTGCGAGACGACACGGCCGTGAACAAACATCCGGTGATCAGCGAAGCAAAGCTTTGGGTAAGTCCGGCGGCAGGAGCGGGGGACTGACATGTCCGGCCACTGCGTACGTCAGGAACCGCCGCTAGCTGGACCGTGGTGAAGAGCAGTGCTCTCCCATTTCCTGCAGCTCGCGATCCACGACCACAAGCGCGCTTCTAGTATCTAGGACGGCAGCGGACTAACACTGTATTCGCCCAGGTCCAGCATTCTGCGAGTTCCGAGGGGGTCTTCAAAGATCCAGATCACCCCGGATTCAGGAGCAATGTCATCGACCAGGCCACGGAAGCTAAGTCCGCTTCTGCTTTTGGCTTCAACAAATTCTCCGGGGAGCAGCCCGAATCCATGGTTGGGTCCGTCATCCATACACTCGCCCCCCACAGCTTCGACCGTATCGGAGGATGTCATGGAGCCTCTTCTCGCGTGAGATTGTTTTCTGCACGCCGTCCGGTATGGAAGCGTGCACCCAGAAGCAGGTCAGGATCTGGTCTAACAGAAAGGGGGACAAGAGCATTGTCCGTCGGTTTCCCGGCAACCACCAATGGCTCCGCGTGGTTCAGGCCAAGCTGCCGGCCCGGCGCCCGAACACACAGCCGGCGGCCAACCCTGTTCCCCCCGGATAGTTGTCGCTGAAGAGCCCTCCGAGCATTTCTCCGGCGGCGAAGAGCCCTTGGATGTGCCCGCCTTCTGCGTTGAGTACACGTCCGTAAGTGTCCGTTTTGACCCCACCAAATGTAAACGTTATGCCGCAGGTTACGCCATATGCATAGAACGGCCCCGTTTCAATCGGCGCAGACCAATTGCTTTTGACGGGTTCGGTGTTCGCGACCCGGCCGTCCTTGATGGTCGGGTCAAAGGGATTGCTACGATCGATCGACGTATTGAAATCGGTGACAGTCTTCTCCAGGTTCTCAGGGTCGACTCCGATCTTCACCGCCAGTTCTTCCAGAGTGTCCGCAATCTCCACAGAGATGCCGGGCATGTCATATTCTTCGGTACGCAGCAGCAGGCGCAGCGCCGAATCGAAAATCTGATAGGCAATGGAGCCGGGCTGTTTGAGGATTTCCTTGCCGTACTTGGCATAGGTGTAATTACGGAAGTCCGCCCCTTCGTCCAGGAAACGCCGGCCCTCGGTGTTGACTATAATTCCCAGCGGGTAACTCTGTCGGGTGAGGCGGTTGGTCAGTTCACGGTTGCTTTCGTTCTGGTCAGTGAATGCGTCCCATTGGACACTGTGGCAGGTGCTCCAGTCCCCGCCGGGGGTCGCGCCGATCTCTAGGGCAGCCGCAATCATGTCACCGGTGTTGTAGGGGGTGCCGCGGACTTTGGCGTTTTCCCAACCCTCGCCGAGGTGCTTCTGCCGCCATTCGGGGTTCGCCTCGAATCCACCGGCGGTGAGCACAACGGACTCCGCTAAAATCGTCTTTTCGCCCTCGGGCGTGTCGACGATGATGCCGCTAACGCGGCCTTCCTGGACGAGCAACCGCTTGGCGCTATGGCCGTATCGAACGTCAATGCCGAGTTCACCGGCTACGCGGACGTGGTCTTCAATCAGGCCTTCACCACCGCCGACGTTGCCTACGTGAAGCCCGCCCCAGAAGAGGTAGCTGCCGTCTGGGCGCTCATAGGCCTGGCGTTCGTACATTAGGCGGTATTTCAGACCCAAACTGTTCAGCCATCGCAACGTGGACTGGCTTTCGGCTATGAGGACCTCGGTCAGTTCAGGGTCATTGCGCCCCTGAGTAACTTTCTCCAGGTCGGCGGCGTACTCCTCGGCACTATAGGCGGGCACGACGGTGCGCAGGTGCCGCTCGTCGGGCTCAATGAGCCCCTGCAGATCCTTCAGGCCGCCGTGGACAATCCGGGTGGCCCCCGCGGTGTAGAAGCTGTTGCCTCCAGCCATGTCCTTTTCCGCTTTTTCGAGCAATATCACCTCACGGCCGCGCACGGCTGCCGCATGTGCCGCAGTGAAGCCAGCGTTGCCTCCTCCCACTACCACAACCTGAGCTGTGTCCTTAGACTCCTGCGTCCTCATAGCATCCTCCTGTGTTTTTCTGAATACGAGAGTATACAAGAGGATATCGATGTGCAAGACCCGGTGCACAACGTGGCTGCGCCTAGACTGCACACCGCTCGGTCAACGGATGATTTCGGCGCTTCAATATCCATCGATGAATACACCTGCACAGCGCTGGTCATCCTGCCGTGGCGCTGGTTCAAAGGCCCCTGCGTGGTCCCTGAGTACGCCCTCCAAGGCCAACGGGGGCATCGCCGGGAAACCGGTATGAAACGCCTCCAGCAAATGGAAGACCAACTGGTCGCCGGCGGCCTCCAAGCCGACCAGATCTGTTTTGTCCAAGACACGGCCAAGCACGAACAAAAAGCGAATCACTTTCTTGGGCTGGAACGTCGCGAAGAAAGACAGTTCTGAAGCTTATGCGTTTCCTTGGACTGGGATGCAAGGTTCGGCGGAAGAAGCGCTACAACTCCTATCAGGGCGACCAAGGGTCGTGGCGTCCAATCTGCTGGAACCGGGAGTTCGACGCACTGGCGCAGAACCGAATTGGGTGACGGACGTGACCGAGTTCAGCGTCAATGAGCGGAAACTCTACCTCTCACCGCGTCTCGTTTCGGGCCGGTCACCGCGGGCGGTCCGCCGCAACGGGACGGCTTGTCCTGGTGGTTGCCGGTGGCGGACCGCCATCCCGCCCAGGATCATTAGCGGGGGAGCCGTGGGGAGCGCGCCCACCTAAGCCGTGACAGGAACCCTGGGTGAACGCCGGGGTGCTGGTGATGAGGCTCGCGGGGCTCGCCGGGAAGCGGATCGTCCGCTGGTGCGGCCGGCTGTTGAGGTCCGGGCCCGTTGTCGCAGCGCTCCGCCGGGCCCGAACCAGTTGTGTCTACGACGATGCTCCTATAGAGGTCAAATTGAACATTGCAGTTTGATTCATGCTTGGACCTCGTCTTTTAGACGGTCCTCTACCAGTGGCGCAATCGATAGTGTGAGTCATAAATTTTCCGGAGCGGTACACGGTATGGTTCGTGCGGATGCAGCGGGACGACTACTGGCGGGAACGAGGCAAAGACCGTTAGGATCGCGAGCTGTTCGTGATTGTTTCTGTTAAAAAGTGACTGACACTGCCTAGTTGGGGTTGGCCCGAGCGATGGCTGGCGAGGATCAGCCTCGAAGATTAGCTACGCGGTTACTCGACTGGGGATTTCTGCAGTTTGTTCGGCCAACCATTGACGGTAGCGCGTGGCCAGGGTGTCGTTCCGGACGAGGCCTCGTTCAAGGCGGGAAATGATCGAGGGCCATTGGCCGAGCTGGCTGGCTGCCGTTGTGATGGTGATTCCGAGTTTGGTGCGCAGGGGGCGCAGGTCGGTGTTGTTCGGTGCTGGCTGGGGGTTCGTGATCTGGAGGTAGATTTCCCGGGCCGCATAGCGTTTGAGGCAGCGCATGATCTCTCGTTTGCTCTTGCCTTCGTTGGTGCGTTTGTTGACGTAGTCCTTGGTTCGCGGGCACGAGGCCATGCGGACTAGGACGACTTGGTACAGGGCGTGGTTGGCGTTGCGGTCGCCGCCTCTGCTGAGCCGGTGACGGGTGGTTTTGCCTGATGATGCCGGTACGGGGGCAACCCCTACGAGGGAGGCAAATTGTGCCTCCGTCGCCAGACGTTCGGGGTTGTCTCCTACTGTGACCAGCAGCTGGCTGGCCACTTCCGTTCCGACCCCTGGCAGGTCGCAGAGCATCGGCGCGTAGGTGTCAACGATTTCCTGGAGCGCGGCATCTGCGGCGGCGATTTCCGCTGCCAGAGACTGGCAGCGGGCGGCCAACGCTTTCAGCGTCAGCAGGGTCACGTACTCTGGATCAGCTGTGTGGCCTGAAGGCCTGGTGCGCTGTAGCGCTGTGATCATCGCAGGGGTTCCGAGCGACCGGTATTTCGCACGGAGTTTGTCCGGGGCTGAAACGAGGAGGCCCTTGATCTGATTGATGGCCGCGGTGCGGGCTTTCAGGGCAGATGCACGCCCGGCGCGCAGGATCCGCAGGCATTCAACGGGACCATCCTTGGCCTTGGGGATCGACTGGCTCCGGCCGTCCAACACCGATTGAGCGGCTTGGTAGGCGTCCAAAGGATCGGACTTGCCCTTCAGCCGGCGCGCGGCCCGGTTCGGACGGTTCACCTCCAGCACGGTCAACCCTTCACCACGCAAGGTCCTGGTGAGTTCCGCACCATAAGTACCTGTCCCTTCGACGCCTACGGCCGAGACAGTGCCATAGCCGGTGATGAATTCCAGGATCTTGCGGTATCCGGAACCCACGGCCAGGAATTCCCTGTCTGCGAGGGGCTTGCCGTATTCGTTGATGATGGCGACATGGTGTGTGTCAGCGTGGGTGTCGATACCCGCGATGACTTTCGTTGTTTCGCTGGCCAAGATGGAAGTTGCCCCTCAGTTGAGATCAATGGCTGATTGAACAGGGCGCGGGCCAGGTGGGCAGACAAAACGGTAATGGGACTGGTCGAATCAGGCTCCTATGAAGTCATGTCCGCCTGGCTCAACACCCCTTGACGGACCTTGAGCCGGCGGACAAATCGTCGATAAGACAGTGCCCGAAAGCGCGTCAGTTTTTTGCTGAGTCACGCCGGCTCAAGACCTTTTCCAGTATTACCGTTTTTTGCTGCTGTCCTTATGTTGTTGAGCAGGTAGTTCGCAGGGCAGTTGTAGTGTCTTGACTACCCAGGAGCGGCGGGTATGGCTGTTGCTGCTGTGCCGGACAGATGTTACGGCTTCGAAGGATTGGCCGCCCGTCACTCCCAATGATGGCCCGACCGCTGATTGAGAGACGCGACACGAACGATCGCTGGATAAGGACACGACGGCGAGGTTATCTGCTGGGCTTCACATCCGCCGACGAAGGGACACCGATTTGCCACAACTGTGGGCCGGGATTGACGCCGGCAAAACCCACCACCACTGCGTTGTTATCGACGACGAGGGTACCCGACTGTTCTCCCAGCGGGTTGCCAACGACGAGACAGACCTGCTGGAACTGATCGGAAGTGTAGCCGCGCTCGGCGGCGGGGGAGAGGTCGTCTGGGCCGTGGACCTGAACCACGGCGGGGCCGCGCTGCTGATTGCCCTGCTGGCAGCCCACGACCAGCACCTTCTCTACATTCCGGGCCGCACGGTCCACCACGTCTCCCGGACCTACCGCGGCGACGGTAAGACCGATGCGAAAGACGCCGCGGTAATCGCCGACCAGGCCCGTATGCGCCGGGACCTGCAGCCGGTCCGTGGCGGAGACGACATCAGTATCGACCTGCGGATTCTTACCGCCCGCCGCACTGACAAGGCCTGCGACTGCACCCGCCCGATCAATCGGCTGCGGGCTCAGTTGCTGGAATACTTTCCGGCGCTGGAACAGGCCTTTGACTACAGCAAATCCAAAGCCGAACTGCTTCTGCTCACTAGGTACAACACTCCCGATGGCCTGCGCCGGCTCGGACAGAAGCGGCTACACACCTGGCTCAGGGGCCAGGGCGCCCGCAGCAGCGCAGACGTGGCCGAAAAGGCCATTGCGGCAGCGAAATCCCAGCACACCACGGTTCCGGCCCAACGGATCGGTGCTCCCGTGGTCGCCGAGCTCGCGCAGGAAGTGCTTGACCTTCGGAACCAGATCCAGGCTCTGGACAAGCGCATCACTGAACGCTTCCGCGAACACCACCACGCCGGAATCATGCTGAGCATGCCCGGTTTCGGGCCCGTCCTCGGGGCAGAATTCATCGGCGCCACCGGCGGTGACCTGGCCGTCTTTGAAAACGCCGACCGTCTCGCCGGCGTCGCAGGGCTGGCACCGGCGCCCAAGGATTCGGGCAGAATCAGAGGAAACCACCACCGGCCACGACGTTACGACCGAAGGCTCCTGCGGGCCTGCTATATGGCCGCCATGTCCAGCCTCCGAAGCTCGACCGCGTCCCGGACCTACTACGACCGAAAACGTACGGAAGGAAAAACGCACGTCCAAGCCTTGCTCTCGCTGGCCAGACGTCGGCTCAACGTCCTTTGGGCAATGCTGCGGGATGGCACTACGTATGGGCCCCGTCCTGCAGTTCCCGCTCACATGGCGGCCTGATCCTTCACTGCCGTGCCTTAGGTTCTCATATCAGGATTCCGGGTGCCGTCGTATCCGTTGTCGGATCGGCTCCTGGCGCGCCACCACATCACGACATAGCCTACGGCCACTCCTAGGTAAAGAATTCCGAAGACCAGACGGATATAGTCCCGGTCTCCCTGGAAGAATGTCCAGCAGTGAAGCTGAGCCATGTGATGGCAAGAACGCACCACGTCACGGTCAGGATGCTTACAAGCCGCGAATTCGTGCGTTCCCGGGCTTTCATCGGCACACCCTGCTTTGCTCCGGAATTACCTGCGTCTGGTTCAATGTCGCCCACAGGGCAACCGTAACGGCATGGGATTTTCCGATGCCTTCAGCCTGGTACTCAAGGTTCACGCAGTACCAACCGGGCAATAAGTGAATCGGGCCTCGCTGGCGCTCGGACGGTAAAAGCATTCTCTGTCTTTTGCTGCTGTCCGTTGGATTCTACGTGCCCGCTCCGGCGGTTCAACCGGCCTGCGGCCGGCTGCGCGGCCAGGACTTTGGCTCGGCGCTCCTGCGTCGCTTATTTCCTCACCAAACTCCCGCCCGCTTTGCCCTGAAGGGTTGCACCGTCTCCGTCGGGCACAGCTCCGCAAGCTCCGCCAGCAGGCAAAACAACGGGGGAGAGGGAACCGGATCTGCTGGTCACCGAGGGTTTCCCACCCCGCCTGTGAACCGAAGGAGCCAATACATGAGCGTTGCAACACTGAACAGCACGAGAACCGCCGATACCGGCGAGACCGTCACCGTCCCCGGACTGCCTGCCGATGACCGGACAGGCGACGGGTACGACTGGATGGAAACCCTCGCCGGTACCGGCTGGGCAGCACTGCCGAGCTGGGGATCCGACGGTTGGGACGCCGGAGCATGGCCGCTGATCATTCTCGCCGTGGCCCGCACCCGCGACGGGAACGGGGAACTCTTCGGCTACGGAACCTACGTCGAGGGCGACACGTCCGCGCACTGGTTCCGCACCCAGGCCGCGTGCTTCGAAGCCATCACGGCCGAAGTGTTCTTCCACTGGCAGATGGGCCAGTCTGATGGCCCTGCCGACTTGCCCGCAACGGCAGCCGAACTGCCGGCCGCCGACCGCAAGCCCTACCCGGGCTGGACACACTAACAATCCACATCGGCTGTCCCGGCAGAACAACGGGCGGGACAGCCGAACCCAGGCCCGAAGCAGTTGACAACATCATTGAGACTCTCAATGATGTTGTCAACGGATTCCTGCGGGTCGGTTAGGGCCCCGGTCACAATGAGGTGATCCACCAATGGGGCTTTGGAATCACGGGTGGGGATCCCCCCCTCTGGATCAAGCGATCTCCTGTAGGGTTTCCGACCTGACACGTAGGGCGGCGGCGCAGAAGGAGGGGCAAACGTCAGGGGTTGCAGTAGTCACAAATACTTGGGGGTGCGGACGTTGTATCGGCTATGTCGCGGGTGTCGTGGTAAGGGCATTTGAGGCATCCAAACGTCTCAGCACGCGTCTCGCTGGTCGGCGTACCGCATGCACTGCACTGGAGCCCCGGTACCCGGCCGACTCGCCAGAACCCTGGAGTGCCGCAGGCTGGGCACAAGGAGCGAAGCTTATGGGCAAGGTCTTCGGCCGCGAGGCCGATTACTTCCATGCGTGTTGGGTTTGCGCTGGCACGCATGTCGGTCTCGATTAAGACCAAGCCGTTTGAAGATCGAGTCAACGCTCTCGAAAAGGCGCGCTCCAGGTCCTGCCAGCTCGCGATTCCCTTGCAGATGTACGTTCCGTCCTTGCCGTCAGGGCGAACGACCAGATGGTGTCCAGGAAACTGCACTTCACGGGCGAACGCCTGGGCTGCCGCCCACTCGCCGGTGAGCAGGTGATTGAAGTTTGTTTTCCCTTCGCCTATTCCCACCACCTCGAGATTGCGCTCGTTGTCCATCCAAACGATTAGTTCGATGTTCCACGGGAACATGCCGATGTAGGGATCCGGCCCAAAGGAACCCTCGCTGGCGATACCCAGCAACAGGCCCGATAATTCCATGCCCACCGATGCCTTCTTACGGGCAGTTTCCGATTGTGTTCCTGCGCGGGAAATGTCACGTGTGAAAGTACCGAGCAAGTCCGTGTCGTAACCCGTGACATGTTCAACCCGGCACCCAAGTGCATGCTCCAGCGCGGGTCCTAGCACCCGCTCCTTCCCATGTTGGGTCAGCAGAGCGACGCGTTCACCGGCATAGATTGCATGCGGGATTGGATCATCAGATTCGGCCTTGGTCACAACTCACCTTTCATGGAGCAGCAGAGGCTGAAGTGGCCGGCACCTCATCCCAGGTGCCGAGGCCGGGACAGTCCCCCAAACCTTCGAAGACATCCTAATAGACGAATTACGTTTCATGAATAGCAATGCGTATGTATGCGGCGATTTGTGAAATGCTGGCAGCACGAGCTTGCATCTGCGGCCAGTGAGTCCAGGGGACCCGGCAGGGTTCATTACTGCTCTTGTTCACTCCGTCGGGAAATAATCAGAGAGTCCTAATGTGGTAGACCCCATCATCCTTTTCTTCATTCTTGGGGCGCTGGCCGGGCTGCTCCGGTCGGAGCTGCGCCTTCCGGCGGCAATCTATGAGTTCGTCACCATCGTGCTGCTGCTGGCCATTGGCCTTAAGGGCGGTGTGGAACTCGCCAAGCAGCCCTTTGGCGAACTGCTACCCCAGATCCTGGCCGTAGTGGCGATGGGATTCTTCCTTTCCCTTCTGGCCTTCCCGGTGCTGCGCTACCTCGGACGCTTCAAACGTGCCGACGCAGCCTCCATTGCCGCCCACTATGGCTCCGTCAGTGTAGGTACCTTCGCCGTAGCCATCGCCTACCTGGGCACTCGACAGGTCGTCTTCGAAGAGCACATGCCGCTGCTTCTGGTGATGCTGGAAGTACCAGCCATCATCGTGGGCATAGTTTTGGCGCGGGGAGTCTCCAAGGAGACCAGGTGGAAAACGGTCGCTCACGAGGTCTTCCTCGGAAAAGGCATTGTCCTGCTCCTGGGTGGCCTGTTCATCGGCTGGATCGCCGGACCCGACGGCCTGTCCTCCATCGAACCCCTGTTTGTGGACATGTTCAAAGGGATCCTTGCCTTATTCCTGCTGGAAATGGGGCTGCTGACAGCAACGCAGCTCGGAGGCCTGCGCAAATACGGCGTGTTCCTAGCGGCTTTTGCCATCATCATGCCGCTGTTCTCAGCCGTCATAGGTGCAGGGCTGGGCTGGGCATTAGGACTGTCGGTGGGCGGAACAGCTATTCTGGCAACACTGGCGGCAAGTGCCTCCTACATCGCGGCGCCGGCGGCCATGCGCATTTCCGTACCGGAAGCCAACCCCACGTTGTCGCTGGCGGCATCCCTAGGGATCACCTTCCCGTTCAACGTGGTGGTGGGGATCCCGCTCTACCACGCCCTGTCCATCTGGATCCATACCTTCGCGAGGGGATAAAGCCATGGAAAGCCACCGACGCAAGCTCCTGACCATCGTCACCGAGGCCGTCCTCGAATCAACCCTCGTCCGCGACATCGAGCAACACCACGCCCACGGATACACCATCACCGACGCGCGCGGGAAAGGCAGCCGGGGCGTCCGCGGAGCAGGCTGGGAAGCGAACAGCAATATCCGTATCGAGGTGGTCTGCGACGCCGTGATAGCGGAAGGCCTTGCTGCACACCTTCGCGAGCACTACTACGAGGACTACGCCATGATCCTGTTTCTGAGCGACGTCGAGGTCCTGCGGCCGGCCAAGTTCTAGGCCTTCGTGCCCTCCGCGGGCTGCCCCTTTTCAGGCACGAGCACAGCAAGGAGTTCGTCAAGCTGATGGCCGGCATCAACAGGGTGCCGGAACGGGCGGCCGAACACCACAGAATAGATGTTCCGCCTGCCTGCCCGTGTCCTGGTGATGTAGCCGGCCTCGACAAGGTCAGCAGCAATCTTCTGGGCGGCACGCTCCGTGACCCCCACCGTGGCAGCCAGGTCACGTAGCCGTATCTGCGGATCACGGGCAATGGTCAACAGTACGTGGGCGTGGTTAGTCAGGAACGTCCACCCGATGCCGCTGCCTGACACTTCGCTTTCCTTTGCTTCAAAATCTTCAGTCGCCACCCCTTGGACAATAGCGGATCTGGGCACGACGAAAGCGCCGCCGGTCCCAATCCACAGCAAGCACCCACAACGCTTATGATCGCCAGGCGCAGGAATCGTCTCGTTACCAAGCCGCCGGTCGTAGACGGCTAGATCAGGCTGTAAGTGGTGGTGCCAGCGATACCAAGGTGTAAGTAGTGCCGTCGCGGAGCATGGCCCAGAGGACATTGAGCCGCCGTCGGGCGAGCGAGAGCATGGCCTGGATGTGAGATTTCCCTTCCACCCGTTTTCGGTCGTAATAGGCACGTGAGGCCGGGCAGGATTTAAGCGCCGAGAGCCCGGAGAGGAAGAAGACGCGGAGCAGCCGGCGATCGTATCGTCTTGGCCGATGGTGGTTGCCGCTGATCCTTCCGGAGTCCCTCGGCGCCGGCGCCAATCCAACAACACCGGCGAACCGGTCCGCAGACTGAAAAACCGTCATATCTCCGCCGGTGGCACCAAGGAATTCGGCGGCAAGGACAGGGCCAAAGCCGGGCATGCTCAACAGCACCTCGGTATGCCGGTGTTCAGTAACCTTCTCGCTGATCAGCGCATCCAGTTCTTCCAGTTCCTCGTTCAAACTTGCCACTTCGCGGGCGAGGGCTGCGACAATCACCTCCCCGATGCGTTGGGCAGGAACGACGGTCTGCTGGGACTTCGCGGCTTCTACCGCAGCCGCAGCAACCGCTGCCGAGGAACGAGCACCGTGTTTCTTCAACCACGCCTGGATTCGCGCCTGGCCGGCACGGCGGATCCCATCCGGAGTCCGGTACTTGGTCAGCAACATCAGCGCGGCTTTGGACCGGCTGTAATCGAAGGTCCGCTCCAGCGCGGGGAAATACTCCAGGAGCTGAGCTTTGAGTCGATTAATCGACCTCACCCGATCCGCCGACTTGTCAGCCCGCCGGGCCGTTAGGAGTCGCAACCCGACGCTGATCTCGTCACCGGCGCGCAAAGGCTGCAGGTCAGTCCGCATCCGGGCCTGGTCGGCGATCACAGCGGCATCCTTGGCATCTGTCTTGCCGTCACCCCTATAAATCTTCGAGGCGTGGTGCACCGTCCGCCCAGGAATATAGAGAAGGTTCTGACCATGACCGACAAGCAACGCGATGAGCAGCGCCGGTCCGCCATGATTCAAGTCCATCGCCCACACCAAAGGACCACCGTCCGACAAGTCCAGGACCGTGCCCAAAAGTTGGATGAGCGCCGCTTCGTCGTTGGGAACCTTCTGCGAGAGCAGCCTGTTTCCCTCGCCATCGATCACAACGCAGTGGTGATGGGCTTTGCCGGCATCGATACCGGCCCATAATTGCACCAAGAACAGCCTCCAGTCTGTTGGATGAGAAGAGCCAGCAGATAACCGCGCCGTCGTGTCCTTATCCGGCGATCATGTCGCGTCTCTCAATCAGCGGTCGGGTCATCGCGGGGTGGCGGGCGGCCAATCCTACGGAGCCGTCACGTGCAAGCGTGCGGTCCACAGCAGCCAAGCCATACCCGCCTCCCCTGGGTAGCCACGACCCTACAATGACCGCGGAACTGAGCCCGGTAACAACATAAGGACTCCTTCGGATTCTACGTGCCCGCTCCGCAAGCTTCGCCAGCAGGTAAAAGCGTCGGGGGAGAGGGGAAAGCTGGCCGGTCCAGTACCGCACTCCGCCCGCCGATTTCCTCAGCAAAGGACAAGAGAAATCATGAACAACAAGATCACCGCCACCAGCCCCGCCGACCTCCTGGGCTACGTCCCGCACACACTGGGCTTCCAGCCGAAGGAATCCATCGTGCTGGTCACGATGTCCGGGGTACTGCTCGGCGCGACCCTGCGCGTTGATGCACCGGAACCGGGCAGCGATATCTGTTCTTTCGCGGAAACGTTGACGTCGTATGTGTGCCGGGACGAGACGGCCGACGCCACCCTGTTCATCGTCTACAGCGACGAAACCGCCCCGTCCGGGCAGCGACCGCACGCCGCCCACATCGACGCCCTGCGGGAAGAGCTGGACACGGCGGGAATGCCGGTCCGCGACGGCTGGATCGTCACCGGGCGCCGGTGGGCTAGGTACGCGTGTGAACCCGGCTGCGAGATCCCGGACTGCACCCGTTGGCAGGACACCGCGTTGATCGAGAACAGCATCGTGAGCGCGGAAATGATCTACCGCGGATCCAATCCCGGCACCACGGAGCAAGCACCGGCACCGGAGTTCAGCGGCTCCACCTCCACCGCGGACACCATCGACATCCTGACCGGACACTACGAGGTGACCGACGCGTCGGACTTCACCGCCGAACCCATGGCCGCCGCGCGCCGCGCCCTCGAGACAGCCATCAACGGTGGCGGGGAACCTGACGAGGAGGAAGCGCTCGAGCTGTGCGCGGCGTTCCAGATCCCGGCGGTGCGGGACCGGCTGCTGGCTGACATCATCGACAGAAGCAACGATGACATCGAGTTCCAGAAAGTCCTGCTCGGCCGGACCGAGACGGCGCCGGACTGGGCGCGGGTCGACACCGCCGAAAGGCTGCTGGTGCACCTGCTCCGCTTCACTCCGGGACTGTACCGGGCTCCGTTGCTGACCGGGCTGGGCTGGATCAACTGGTACAAGGGCAAAGGCACCCCCGCCAGCCTCTACACGGACAAGGCCCTTGAGGCGGCGCCGGGGTACCGGCTGGCGGAACTGCTGCGCAGGTTCTACAACACCGGAATCCTGCCCCTCCCCGCCCTGAGCAAGGACACCTCCTACAAGCGCTAACCCGGTGAGGACGGCCCGCCCCGACCACGGGGCGGGCTGTTCGCGTCCCCCAAAATGTCGGCCGGCTGCCTCCCCCGCTGCGCTCCGCCGGCAGCCGGCCGACACGCTGGCGGCGCAGCACCTTCCGCACCGGAGAGAAACTAGAGTGGCTTGAAAGCGAGAAACCCAATGGAAAAGGAGCGCGTTCTATGGGATCCGACTACCAACATCCTGCCGCCGCCATCGACTACCGCCAGGACACCAGTGCGTTGAGTGCAGCGGAGGAACAGCTTCGAACATTCGGTAGCCTTGGCGACGCGCATCTTGGCCCGGTCGATGCGGCCTGGATTAACCAGATCGACGGACACTAGCGCGCCCTCATGAGCCCGTGCTTCCGGGATGTAGCCCGGGAAGCACGGTAGAGTTTTGCGGGTGAAAAACCCCCCCGGTCCGACGGGCCGGAACCCACGCAGCGGTGACGCTGCCCCAGTGATTTCCTTTTGCTGAGGGAAACGACAGCAGGACCAGAACATCATGTTCTGGTCCTGCTTTCACGTTAAGCCCCCGTAAGGCAGCCGTGCACCCTGCAGGAGCGGAGGTGAGGGACGCTGAGCGTGTGCCGGTCAGGCCGGCAGGGATCCGTCGAAGGCCTGCTGCGCCACCGGGGTCTCGGTCTGGTTGCGGCGGGCGGTGTTTCGTTTGGCGGCGGCCTGGTTTTCGAGTCCGAGTTTCTTGAGTTCTTCCGGTGTCCAGCCGTCTTTGGTGGCGCGGACGTAGGCTTTCTTGCTGTCGCGTTCGGCCTCGGCGAGCTGGTCCTTCAGATCCGCGACGCGTTGTTTGGCGGTGACGAGGCCGGTGACGGATGCGATGCGGGAATCGAGCAGGCGGCGGGCCTGCTCCTGGGTTTTTTCGATGCTGAGGTTTGCCATGTCTTCGAGCTTAAACGTTCCATCCTGAGGTTGTAGTGCTGCCACGGCTGGTGCCGGCCGGAGTGCCCGGGTCCGCGTGCCCGTCCTGGTGGTGGTGGGTTTGGTCGTTGAGCCAGTCGTCGATGTCGGCTGGGTAGTAGCGGATGCTGCGTGGCCCGAGGGTGAAGTATTCGGGCCCGATGCCCTGGCTGCGCCAGCCGGCGAGCTGGCGGACGGGGATGCCGTATTGCTGGTGCACTGCGTGGGGCGGGATGAGTGCCATGGTGAGTTGCTCCTGACTGGTTTTGTTTGGATGCCCGTTCCTTTCGGCACGTTTGTGTCGACTTGCCCGTCGAAGTGAATTGGCAGGTCGGAGTCCGGGGGTCCGTGGAATACCGCAGGGAGCGCCAGCGAGTGAGGATATGCCGCGAAAGCCGCCAGCGCAGACTTGCCAAGAGAAGGACGGGCAGTACACTCAACCGCCGAAACGGAACGGCTTCAGCCGTTCAAAGCATCCCGGTCCGCGCAGCGGATCCGCATGGGTACAACCCAACCTAGCCACCATTCCGTTTGTGCTCCGTCCACGGAAGTCGACGGAGCAAGCTATACACTTACGTACCCGTAAGTGGTGAAACCTTTCGACAAATTGTCTCGGGTCGGGCACACTGGGGGTGTGGTCCCCGAAGATACGGGGTCGCTGCGCTGGGCATTGAAGGGCGTCGGAAGGGCGGTGGAAGCGCGTTGGTTGAGGAACCGGTCGCAAGGAACCGTTTAGGCAAGCGGCGGCGGGAGAACGCGCCGGCGGGTTCGAAGAAGCGCCGCACCGTGTGGGTGACGGCCGAGGAGGAAGCCCGGCTCGTGGCCCGGGCGGCGCGGGAGCGGGTGACGGTACCGAACCTGCTGATGTCCGCGGCCCTGTCCGAATCCGCGGAGACGCCGACGCAGCGCAAGGCCGCGATGGCCGAGCTGATGGCCCTGCACACCCTGCTGGCGCGGGTGTCGAACAACGTGAACCAGATCGCGAGGCACGCCAACGCGGGGGAGGACTTCCCCCAGGACGCCGCCGCCGTGTTGGGCTATGTGCGGCAGGTGGCGGGGCGGATCGACCGGACCATTGAGGGGCTGATGTAGACGGATGATTCCGAACATTACCCGCGGCTCCCGGATGGCCGGGCTCATGGTGTATCTGGCGTCGACGGATGCGGATAAGACGAAGAACGCGCACACCGATCCACACCTGGTCGCCGGTGACGCTGCCATCATGGCGTGGTACGACGACGGGGTCCTGGACCACGCCGACGCGCTGGCGATCGCGAAGCATCTGGACCAACCGCGCAAGGCCTACGGGGTCGAGATCCGGCAGAAAGACTTCCGCTGGGACCAGGCCACTAAGCGGCGGGTGGAAAACGGGTACAAGCAGGCCGACGTGTGGCACTGCTCCCTGAGTCTCCGGGCGGAAGAAGGTTCCCTGACGGACCAGCAGTGGGGCGACATCGCCAACGATTTCGTGGACGCGATGGGCTTCACCGAGACCAGCGGCAAGACCCAGTGCCGGTGGGCCGCGATCAACCACGGCACCAGCGAAAACGGGAATCACCACATTCATATCGCGGTGTCCCTGGTCCGCGAGGACGGCACCAAGGCCTCCACACATGGCGATTACAAACGCGCCCAGAAAACCTGCCGCGAACTCGAGGTCAAGTACGGCCTCGAGCAGCTTTCTTCGGTGCACGCCACGAGGGGTTACGAGCGCGCCGAGAAGGCCACGGCGATCAGGGAGGAGCGCGAGATGCACCGTGCGTCGCTGGCCCGTAAGGTCCGCGCCTCCGCCGGTGCTTCCGTGACGGAGGCGGAGTTCGTCCGCCGTGCCCGTGACACCGGTCTGTTGGTCCGCCCGCGGTTCGCGAAGAACACGACGGATGTCATTGTCGGGTACTCCGTGGCCGAGCGGCCGACACCGGGGGAGCGGCCGATTTGGTTCGGCGGCGGCAGCCTTGCCTCCGACCTGAAGCTCGGTGCCCTGCGTGAAGGATGGCCGGACTCCCCGCACCTGGCTACTGAGGCCGCGGCGGAATGGACCGCCGCGGCCCGCAACAAGCGCAAGGTCTCCAGGGCCGGCCCCGAGAAGGCGACACCGCCGGCACAGGCATGGGTGGACTACACCCGCAACGCCAAGACTTTGGCGGACCGGCTCCGTACTATCCCGCGTGATGATCACGCCACCTGGGCGAAAGCCGCCCGGGAAGTATCCGGCGCCTTCGCAGCATGGTCCCACAGGCTCGAACCGGTCCCCGGGCCGCTGGCGGCCACCGCCGCGGAACTCTCCCGCACAGCACAGCTGCGTGTGCCACGACAGCACGGCAAGCCCGTTGCCCTGCCGTCTATCGCAGGCACCGCCATGTTGTTCATGGCAGCGTCCAGCAAGAACAAGACGGCAGCGCAGACGGCACTGATGGTGCAGCTGATCAACACCGCCTTCGCCGTGTACGAAATGCACGCCCAATCCGGACGAACCCGGGAAGCCCAGCGCATCCGTTCAGTAGTCGAAAACCAGCTGGCACCCTTCACCGCCACGATGCCTGAGGCCGTCCCCTTAGGAGCAGAACGGCCGCCAGCCGAAGAGGCTACGGTGCCGCCGAGGGCTGTTGATATCGCGCGCCGCGGCATGGCACCGATCCGTCCCGGTTCGGTGGTGCCTGCGACGCCCGCACCGGCGACACCAGCGAAGACCTACCAACCCACCCGGCGCGACACCGCGCCGGGCCTCGACCGATGAAATTCACACCACTAGTGCAAGGGGAACACCTTGAGTGAAGCAGACGGCATCGACGACTTTCTGGACAACGGCATGCGGCAATCCTTGCTGATCGCCTCACGCATTGCCGAGACGCTGGCCCGCCACCGGCAAGAGGCCCAGCGACAGCAGGAACACCAGGACTCCCAAGCGGCGCACGAAACCCGGGCACGGCTCGCGGCCGAGCGCAGCGCAGCACACGCGGCCCTCGCCGCCGTCCACAAGGACCAGTGGTGGGACAAGGCGCAGCCGGCCGACATCGCCGCCGCCCACGCCGTCGCCGAGGGGTGGAAAGACCACGACCCCACCGCTCTGGAAGCGGCGGAGAAAATCCGTCACGAGGTCCTCGCCCGGTACGGCATCGACACCCACGACGTCGGTCCGGACACCGCCTACCTCGAATCCGGGATCGAAACCATCGCGACCGAAAAGGCCCGGCAGGATGAGCTGACGCGCAGCCAGGAACAGACCCGCAAGGCCGCCGCTGAACACGAAAAAGCCATGCAGCTGCTCGCAGCGGCCCGTACCGAAGAACTCCGCGCACAGGCCGAGAAACTCGCCCCCGAAATGGAGCGCCATGACGTGCCCGTTGAATACCTGGCCAACCCCGAGCTGGCACAGGCATTACAGCGGGCCCACAACGCGAAAACCCCCACAGCGGTGGCAGCTGCCGACACAGAAGTGAAGGAACGCATGTTCCTTATTGGCAAGGACGGGATCCAAGGCCCCGACATCGACCAGCTGCGCAAAGAAACCACCGCGAACGTCAACGGTGCTGGAGATGAGCACTTCAAGGATCCCGCATTCGTGAAAGCCGCCAAGCAAATGCACGAAGCCAAACTCCTGGCCGAAGCCGGGTTCACAGGCTCACAAAGGGAGCCAATGGAACAGCGGTACGAACGGGCCGAAAAGGAACTCTTCAACCGCCTCGAAGGCATCGGCCGCGAAATCGAAAACCGCGTCACCGGCAACGACAGCAGCCGGCTTCAAAATCAGGAACTGAAAGCAGAAACTGCGTCGGCCGCCGGCTACGGCTCACCCGCCCACCACGAGAAGTTTGCTGAGTCACTGGAAAGCAGCGGGGCGAACGACACCCAGATCCGGGGCCGCCTGGCCGCCGCCCGCAGCGACGGCACGCATCCGAGCGCAGCCCTCACCCTAGGTAAAGGCGCAGCCAAAGCCAAAAAGACCCGCACAGGGGCAGCCATGGGTGCGGAGCGGACCAAGAGCGGCCCCTCCCGATAGGGCGGCCCGGCCAACGAATGGCGAGACTTCCCATGGCGGGGTCCCCATTCTCAGGAGTGTGTGGAGGCGTAGAGAACGGCCCTCTATCCGGTTTCTGCCGGTTCCCTTCGGGGATTTCTCCGGACGCCATACGGCCGCAGCAGTTCATCGGTAAGCAGACGTTAGGTCTCTGTCCGAAGCGCCCGCAAAGGAATACTCACGATGAAGGACTTCACGGACAACGAATCTTTGCCTGGTGCCGGCGAGGACGACGCGGAGATTATCGCTCAGACGTTGCAGATGTTGAAAGAGCTCGACAACACGCCCCTCACCGAGATGAGTCCGCTGTTCTACCAGCATTGGTTCGAGCAGTTGAATATGGCCACCCGTGATCTGCTCCGTATCCTGGGCCACGATCCTGATGCTTAGCACCGGATAACGCGACGGGTGAGCTCGGCTGGAGAGTCCAAAGTTCTTTGGACTCTCCAAAGACCAACGTCTGGGCCGGGCAGCAATTGTCCAAAGAACTTTGGACAATTGACGGCGCCTTCGGCTTCACGGCCCTGTCAGAGTGAGCGACTAGGGTAGGGGAGTGTCCAGAATCGAGCCAGAACTACCCAGCAGCTATGCCGGCACCCTCGCTTCCCTGAAGGAACTTGTCGCCTCCGCCCAGTCGCGGGCTCAACAGGCAGCGAGCAGTGCAATGATCGAAATGTACTGGGGAATTGGTGCGACCCTCCTGCAGCGTCAGGCACAGGAACCGTGGGGGAGTAAAGTGCTGCAGCGTCTGGCAACAGACCTCAAGGCAACCTTTCCGCATATGCGCGGCTTTTCCCGCTCCAACTTGTTCTATATGCGCTCCTTCGCAGCCGCCTGGGACCTGTCGGAGCCGGCCGTTCGCGGTCGCGTTGGCGCCCTGCCATGGGGACACATCATTGAATTGCTGAAGCTGAAGGACCCTGAGGTCCGCGACTGGTATGCGGAAAAAGCGCTTGAACATAATTGGAAGCTTGAGGTCCTGGAGCACCAGATAGCCACTGCACTCCACCGACGGATCGGGGCCGCTCCAAACAACCTGGAGGCACGCCTTCCGTCCGAAGGTGCTGAACTTGCCCGCAATGTCGCCAAAGATCCCCTGGTTCTCGATTTCCTCGGCCTGACCACGGAGGCAGAGGAACTCGCCATCGAGGAGGCCATGACGCAGCGCATGTCGCAAACGCTGGCAGAGTTCGGGCGGGGTTTCGCCTTTTACGGACGACAGTTTCACCTCGATGTGGAAGGAGACGACTTCTATATCGACCTGCTCCTGGTGCACGTTCCGACCAACCGGTTCGTGGTCGTGGAACTTAAGTCCGGGAAGTTTAGGCCCGAACACCTGGGGCAGCTCAATTTCTACGTGGCCGCCGTCAACGACATGGTTAGGTTCCCGGGGATGGCGCCGACTGTAGGGATCCTCGTCTGCGGCTCCAAGCATGACCCCACTGTTCGATATGCACTCGACGGCTCATCCCAGCCCATCGCCGTGACCTCCTACACCTACGACACCCTTCCGGCTGAGGAACGTGCCGCCCTCCCTTCTCCGGCAGCCATCACCGCGGCCCTCGAACAGGGAACTGTCGGACAACCCGGGGAGCCAGACGGACAGGGGACCGGGTCCTAGAGGAAGTTGCGTCAGGCGATTTACTGCTAGCGGCATGCATAGCCGAGGGCGGTTCCGCAGGCTGCAGCGATGCGCCGGAAGGCGATTGCCGTGGTGGTCCGGATTAAAAGCAGCGCAGCCAAAGAAGCGAGTGCGCGTCCGCCTCGTCGTTCCGCGCGGTACGACTGCAGCTATCTATGCAGCAGGAAAGCTACTCAAGGCGAACCTCTGGAGCGGTGCTTCACCTGACATAACTGTGAGAGTCGCCGAAAAGGTCCCCACAGGCCCGCCCACAGGATTTTCAGCTCGCAGCCGCTTGTATGTGGAGAGTTCCAGCCTCAATCACCTCGATCCACCAGTGGCCGTTGACTGGCGCCGCCTCGGAATCGACAAAGATCAAACCCCAAATTGTGTAGACAGCGCTGAGCATCCACGTCGGCAACGGTTCAGGCGACGCGCGCCAGGACGGCCGCTTTTTCAGCCCATCCGCAGCCGAAGCGAAAGCATTGCACTCGCCAAACTCACTGATACCACCGGCTGGTCGGGGATGAAGTTCGCCTAACTAGCAGCCAGAACGACGACGAAGTATAATACCTTAAGGGCATCAATGTACCCGTGTTGATGCTAGGTTGACATAATCTCCATTATCGGCGAAAAAAGTACGGGAGTAGAAGTAGCTGCGAAAACTCCCGTTCCACGGCTATTTCGGTGTTTCCGCAGGTCAGACGAGCCTTTGCTGCAACGACCGCATCTGGACGCTAGGCCTGAATTTGCTCCTGGATCCCTTGCCACTGTAGGTTTCCTGCATCTAATGCATGTTTCCATGGTTTAGGGGTTGCAGTGAATGGTGCCGTTCCGGGTTTTGTCCCGCGGATGCTGGTGGATCCGGCTGTCGGGCTGTTCAGGGCCGACGAGCGTGTTTTCACCGCCATGCTGGATGGCTGGCGGGCGCAGATGCTGGCCCGTGGGCTCACGACGCAGACCATCAAGCAGCGCTGCCAGCTGCTGGCGCGGTTCCAGGAATTCACCGGTGAGTTTCCGTGGCAATGGCGTGCGGTGGACATAGATGAGTTCCTGGCCGGACTGCGTTCCGGTGAGCAGCCGATCAGCCTCAAGACGCTGCGCTCGTACAGCAATGCCGTGGGGATGTTCTGCGCCTACCTGACGCATCCTGGCTATGGATGGGGTGAGTTCTGCGAACGCACTTTTGGTGATATCCCGAGCCAGATCTGCTTTGAATGGAACACGCCCAGGCACACGACCGATGACGCCGTGCCGGCGCAGCGGCGGGCATTCACCAAGGTTGAGCTGCAACGGCTTTTCGATCACGTTGACGATCTCGTCGACCGTGAGTACGCGGCCGGCAGCAAGCGTTGGCTGCCGCTGTTCCGTGATTCGGTGGCGTTCAAAGTCTGTTATGCCTATGGGCTTCGCCGGCGTGAGATGACGATGCTGGATCTGGAGGACTTCGGCCCCAATCCCCACGTGAATGAGTATGGCCGCTTCGGTGCCGTCCAGGTGAGGTTTGCCAAAGGCACGGCAGGTTCCGGGCCCAGGCGGCGGACTGTTCTGACCGTGCCGGAGTTCGACTGGGTCGTGGATCAGCTGCGTACCTGGACCGGCGGGATGCGGGCGCGGTTCCCAACAGCTGACCGGTCCTCGGCGCTCTGGCCAAGCGAGCGGGGCGCCCGGATGTCACTTGGCAGCTTCGGCGATGCCTTCGCAGCAGCTCGCGACGCCGTTGGGTTGCCCAAGGAACTGGGGCTGCACTGCCTCAGACACTCCTACGTGACCCACCTGATCGAAGCCGGCTACGACCCGGCCTTCGTGCAGACGCAGGTCGGCCACTCGTACGCCTCGACCACCGGCCTCTACACATCGGTATCGTCGGACTTCAAGCAGAAAACCGTGCAACAGATGATCGCACGCCGCATCACCACCTTGGAGGACCCAGATGCCTGAACAGCGCCGGATCGGCTACCGCTGGAACTTACGTGCCCTCATGGCCAAGCACAACCTCTGGAAGACCACCGAACTGATGCCGCTGCTGAAATCCCGCGGAATCAACCTTTCCGAGAGCCAGGTTTACCGGCTGGTCACGGCCACGCCGGAACGCATTCCGGCCAGGACGTTCGCGGCCCTTTGCGACATCCTGGACTGCACCCCCAACGACCTGTTCGAACCCTTCGTCGAGATGCGCGCCGCGGCGACAGCCGACGCACCTCGGCGCAGCGAAGACCTGGGAATCCAACCCGGTAACCCGATCGCCAAACGCATCCGCCTCGTCACCCCCGAGGACGGTGAGTAGGCCCCGCAAGCCGGAGGACCCGACCCGCTGGCCGGTCCCCTGCTCCCGCTGCGGCCAACACCACCAAACCGTTGCACGGTGGCCCGACGGCGGCGTCTGCGGCTACTGCTACCAGCAAGCCAAACGCACCCGCGGCATCTGCGCCTGCGGACACGAAGGCGTCCTGCCCGGCCTCATCGACACCCAACCCGCGTGCCGTCGATGCTCGGGCATCCGACTCAACGTCGACTGCCGGACCTGCGGAGCCGAGGACGAACTTCACAGCGGCGGCCGCTGCTGGACCTGCGTCCTCGGCAATGTCGTAGATGGCCTGCTCACCGACCCGGCCACGGGATCCATCGCCAACGATCTGATCCCGCTGGCGGCGGCGCTGAAGTCGATGAAACGGGCCAACAGCGGCCTGACCTGGATCCGCCAAAAGCACGTAACAGCGTTCCTGCGAAACCTCGCAGTCGCACCCGCGATCACGCACGAAACCTTCGACGGACTGCCCGACTCACGCACCCGCGAATACGTCCGAGGACTCCTCATCGAGCACGGGGTGCTCCCCCGCCGCGACGAACTCCGGATGCGCTACGACAACTGGGCAACGCAAGCCCTCGAGCGCGTGAGTGACCTGCAGAACCGTGAAGTGATCCGCCGCTACATCCGCTGGCACCACCAACGACGGATGAACCACATGGACGAAGTCAGCCGCGGAACCTTCCTGCGCGCCAAACAAGAAGTCACCGTGGCCATCGACCTCCTCAACTGGCTCACCGGCCACGGCATCAAACTGCCCGAGCTGCAACAATCCCACCTCGACGTATGGCAAGCAGAAGGGCCAACAACCCGGCGCATCGCCGAGCGCTTCCTCAAATGGGCCATCAAAACCAAAGCCGCTCCGGCAGGTCTCGCCATCCTCCCGCACCGCCGCGGAACCAGTCCCAAACTCGACAAGACAGGACAGGACGAAGCGCTGAACAAGGTACTTCAACTGGACGGACTCGACGTACGGGACAGGGCCGCCGCCATCCTCATCCTCGTCTTCGGACAACAGGCCGAAAACATCGCTCGGCTGACTTGGGACGACGTGACCATCACCGAAGACCTGGTCACCATCCGGCTCGGGACAATCCAGATCGCACTGCCTGATCCGCTGGACCTGCCGTGGCGGGAACTCGCTGAGAATCCCGGCCACAACCTCACCGCCTCACACCCGAGCACTAATTGGGTATTCCGCGGAATCGCGCCCGGGCGCCACATCGACCCAGGTCACCTGACAGTGCGGCTCAGCAGACTATTCAGCACTCGGGCGGCACGGCTCGGAACTCTCCACGAACTCACCAAACTCGCGCCCGTGGCCATCATTGCCGATGCACTGGGCTACTCCCCGGTTACCATCGAACGCCATGCCACTGACTCGGCCGCCGCCTACGCCCAATACATCGCAGCAGCAAGAACCTCCCGGCGAAACGCGCCACATGTCTAACAGGCGTTCGGCCGACACGGTCCGAACTTTCGAGAGGGCAATCTGTTAAGAGGGCTAATGGCAACGGCGGAAATCGCCTACTCCCGGCCCATGAATACCCGCGCATGCCAGTTACAAAACTCCTTGTCAGAAGGGGTTCCAACCAGATTGTCCGTTCTCATTCCTGATGTCAGTTTTCGCATTCAACGTGTCAGGGTACGGATTCTGGATAATTTTCAGTTAAGTTGTCAGCGTCCCGTCACGGCATCGAATGGCACGCTTATGGCCTTTCAGCCGCGCCACGAGCCGTCAACGATTTACGGAACTGACAACATCAATGAGAAAGAGTCCGCCAGATTCATCTCATCCAATCTGTCAGTTCCCAGGTTGCTACTGACAACTACATTGAGAACGGACACAGATTGTCCTGTGTAGTTTCATTTCACAGGCGACATATCCATGACAGTTTCCAACTAAGTTGACGCACTCACTCTTCTCGACACATTCTGATGCCGGCGTCATTACAGTTGACGCAGATTCTTATCCGTGACGTGAATATACGCAGATTAACCATATCCGCAGGCTGCCAGGCCGTCCTGGTCACGGAAATCGACGGCACGATTCGCGGCTGTGCGACAACTGAAACGAACAAATGCCATGAAATCTCGTTCCACTTCAGTTGTCGCACCGCAGGTCAGAGGCCCATGACTCCGTCAAGTTAGATGGAAAAGGACAACCCAAATCACAACTGAGTTGTCCAAAAGTCTCAGCGGCCTGTCCAACGGCGTCATGCGCGCTGTCCTCTGGAAGTTCACCGGCGAACTCGTTGAGATTGCAATCGACATCATCACCAGCAGAACTGCCGAGTTCGGAGTCCGCCTCGACGATCTGCGGCCCGCTGCGTTCACGGCCACCGACGACCACTGAAAAAATCGGTCTGCTCACCCTCTAGCCAAGGTTTGGACAGATCGGCCGTCACCGCACTCGGCTGAGTGCCCCTGAATCCACGCTCGTCTGTTGGACAAGTAGCCCGGCACTCACGACAGCTCGGTTGTTATCCGACATCCTGTCTCATCTAAAGTGACCCAACCTCATTACACTTGGACCATTAGCCGAATCTGTCTCACTACAGTTGGACCACCGGCCCATAACCCGCGTATTTCCGGGCCCTAGGGTCATTGGGACTTTGTACGATTCTGCGTTTTGGACCAACTGTAGTGAGACAAACGCGTGTAATTTTTCTCACTACAGTTGGCCCAACCCGCGAGATTCCGGGGTTTTCGTGGGTCAAGTTAGATGAGACGGGACACAGATTCTCTCTCCACAAAAGGGTGACAAAGCACGAAGCCGCTTCGATGCAGCGCACGAACTTGGCCACCTCGTCATGCACGAAGGAATCGCCCCTGGTTCCAAGCTTGTAGAGAATCAGGCCCATGCCTTTGCAACTGACTTCCTAATGTCCGAAGAAGAAATCATCCCGGACCTCCCCAAACGTCTGGATTGGGACAGGTAGCGCCAGACGCTACCCGTGAACGAACCGCCCGCTTGCCACGCCTGGTGCCGTAACCCCGGGTGCGCCGCCGGCCGCCGGCCGCCGGCTGCGGGCCGCGCTGGAGTCGGGGCGGCGGCTGGCAGGATTAGCTTTCGCACCGGAGGATGCGGCACTCGTTAGTGAAGAGCATTTTGCGTTCCCCGGTCCGCTGTTCCCGGACCCACGCGATGTTGAATTGCGGCAAGGTGTCCTCCACGTATGCCTTGTAGTGGAGATGCTCGTTTCCCCGGACCTCGACGTGGTCGCCGGGCCGGAGGGCGGCGGAGTCGAGGCCAGCGTCGGCGTTGTCCGTCATGGCGCCATGGCCTTTCTATAGGTTGCCGGGTGGCTCGGGCGAAGGGTGCATGATGACATCTGCAGACAGGGCCCGCCCGAAGCCAAAATGTCCGAGGTAGGCTCCGGTTCCGGATCCGGAGCGCGCAACCCGGCAGAACGGATGCCCGGGCAGCGCTGGCATGGGGTGGAGCCCGGTGCTGCCCGTGGCGGGAGGCATCCGTCTCCGGTGCTACAGTGGGGGCGCCGCCGGGGCTCAGGAAGGTGCAGGGGTCGTTCCGGAGCAATCCGTGGACTGCTCACGGGGCAGGAGGCCTGGGAGTAGCTAAACCAGCAGGCCTTCGATCTCCTTGGCGGCTTCCTGCAGTTTGGCGCCGAGCTCGGCGCGGAGTTGCCGGGTCATACGGTGGGCAGGAACCGATACGTTGATGCCGTAGCAAGCGCCGCCGGGGCTAAGCACGGCGACAGCTGCCGAGGTCACTCCGTCTTCGCTTTCTTCCTGGCTGGTTGCGTACCCGGTTTTCCGGATGACCTCCAGGGCCCGTTCCAGTTCGGTCATGGAGGTGATGGAGCCTTTGGTGAGGCCCGGTAGTTCTTCCGCCGGGTACAGCTTTCGAAGCTGCTCTAGGGGTAGGCGGCTCAAAATGGCTTTGCCGGTGGCAGTGCAATTCGCAGGCAGGGTCATGCCTTGCCGGGAGGCAACACGCACTGCGCGCGCGCTTTCGATGGCGTCAATAAAGTGCGTATTAGTGCCCTCCAGCTTCCCGAAGTGGACCGTCTCTCCTGTTGACTGGAACAGCCGCTCTAAAACAGGATGGACAAGTGTCCTGATATCGACTTGCCGTCGTATCGAGACCGCGATGGAGCTGAGGGCCTGCCCGGGCTCGTAGGCCTTGGTCGACGGGTTCTGGCGGACAAAGCCGCGGTACTGGAGCATCCCCAGCAGGCGGTGCGCGGTGGAGGACGCTACTCCGAGGTAGTTGCTGGCATCGGTGAGCCTGATGTTCGGTTGCGTTTCGAACAACAGCAGGAGACGTAGCGCATTATCGACGGACTCGATTCGGTACTGCGGCGGAGGCCCGTATCTCGCCGTGTCCTCCACGTCTGTTGGTTGCATGGACCTAATCCTACCCAGCCGTAGTCCGGCATTTGGGTCAGCAGGGCTGGCTGTCTTCATCGCCGCTAACCCAGCCTTGCCAGTTCGTGCCGCCAGGCTGTCAGGGTGTTGAACGAGCCGCCAAGATCGGGAAGTTCGGCCATGTCGGCTTCGGGCAGGTCCAGGGTTTCTCCGCCGGCGGCAGCTATTTGCAGCGCCAACCCGGCCAGGCTGTCGACGCTTATGGCTTGCAGGACTGCCTGTTCCACTGTGTCGGCGGCACTTGTGATGCCGTGCCCGCGCAGGATGACCACCGGCCTGCTGCCCATGGATTCGGCCATTTCCGCTGCCAGCTGCCTGTTCCTGACCAGCACTCCGCGCGGGTAAACGGGAACGCCGCCGGCTGCGAGCCGGGTGCCGGGGATGTCGTAGGCTCCGACGATGGGACGCACGGACAGTCCTGCCAGGTCGGCGGCGACGACCTTGGGAGGGTGGGCATGCACCACTGCCCGGATCTGGGGGTGGCGTCGGAGCAGTTCGGTGTGGAGGGGAAGTTCGTTGGGGACGGTGTAGCCGCCGTCGAGCTCTCCCTCCCTGGCAGGGTTGCCGTCGAGGTCAACGAAACGGATGTCGCTGGCCTCGGTGTAGGCGAGGCCGCGTTCCTGTGGGCCGCGGCAGCGGACGAGGAGTTCGGTATCCGTGATCCTGAGGCTGATGTGGCCGAGAATGCCCTCTGCTAGGCCTCGGTGGGCGAGGACACGGCAGGCCATCGCGACGGCTTCCCGTTGTTTGTGGCCTGCACTCGGCGCAGCGCTGACAGCGGTCATGAGGCCGCCACCGGGTTGAGCTGGGGTTCAAGCTTGGCACGGAGCTCCTGTACGGTCGTGCCTGCCGTCATGCCGCGGCGGCAGGCTACGAGCGCCTTGGGCCAGTTCACGATGGCAGCCCCGCGGAGGCTGGAGCCGTCCCCTGTATAGAGTGCGGCGAACTTTCCGTGAATCTCGGGGTGGCCGATGACAATGTGTTCGCAGTCCCCTCCTACTCGTCCGACGACCTGGATTTTCCAGTCGTGCTGGTCGCTCCAGACATATTCGGTAGGTGTGTACGCGCGTGGCTCCTGCGGATGGGTGATGTTGTGCGCGACGCAGGACGCCTGCTCGACCGCATTCGTCCAGTGTTCGATCCGGATCTCTTCACCATGGCCCAGGTGACGCCAGCGGGCCACGTCGCCGACGGCGTAGATGTTGGGGGCATCGACGGCCCTGCAGTATTCGTCGAGGACCACACCGTTATCCACCAGTAATCCTGAGGAAGCCAGCCATGAGTCGTTGGGGACGGCACCGATGCCGACCAGCACAGCGGACGCCTCGATCCTTGTTCCGTTGGTCAGCCGGAGGACGAAGGATCCCCGGTCGCCGTCGACGGACTCTACCCCGGTGCCGAAAATGGTGTTGATGCCGTTGCTCCGGTGCAGGTCCCCGAACCAGTGCCCGATTTCGGGATTGAAGATGCGGCTCATCGGAACTGGCACCGGGTCGATGACGGTTACGTCAAGTCCCAGCGACCGGGCGGTGGCTGCGGCCTCGGCACCGATGAAGCCGGCGCCGATCACCGCGAGGTGACCGCCAGCCAGCAGGTCCTCCCGCAGTTTTCGCGCGTCCTCAAGGGTGCGCAGGACGTGGATCCCGGGCCGCTGGCCCCAGGGCGAGGGCCGGGCGGAGGCGCCGGTGGCGATGATGAGGTTGTCGAACCGGACCGGCTCGTGGCCCTCCAGCTGGAGCAGGCTCGTCGCGATGTCGACGCCGGTGGCCCGCTGCCCGAGTAGGAGCTGGATCCGGGCCTCGTCGGCTTCATCCCGTGTAAGCAGCCCGATGGAGGATTCCTCGGCTGTGCCTGCCAGCACAGACTTGGACAGCGGCGGCTTGTCATAGGGGAGTTCCGTTTCCTCGCCGACGAGGATGATCTCCGCCGTGTATCCTTCCAGTCGCAGCGCCTGGGCGGCACGGACACCGCCGATGGAGGATCCGACGATGACGGTGGCCGGGCTCATTCGTCCTCCACGACAAGGGCGGATACGGGGCAGCTGCGGGCGGCTTCAATCACGCGGGCGCGGTCCTCTTGCGGCACTTCGGTGCGGAGGACTACGACGATCCCGTCGTCGTCCAGATCGAAATAGTCGGTCGCTCCAACGACGCAGTTGGCGTAGCCTTGGCAGGCTTGGAGATCGGCTTTAACGACGGGCATGGTGGGCTCCTTCGCTTTGGTTGGCGTTTTCGTGGGGTTCCGGATACTCGTCTTCTTCGGTTACTAGCGGCCCGAAGGGGTGTCCGATCATGGCGGAGAAAGTGGCCGGGGCCTGCCAGGTCAGGGCTTCGAGTTCCAGCGGGCACAGTGTGACCCACTGGCCGGAGCGCGGGGATTTGATCATCAGGCGGGATCCGTTCCGCGTTTCTACCCGGGTGACCTGAACTTCGGAGAATTCGTTGGCGATAACGATTGGCTCCCCGGTCGCGCGGGCTTCGAGCCGGACGCGCTCCTCGGCCGCCCGGATCGCTGCGAGCCGGTCATCTTCCTCGCCTTCCCATTCGAGTTTCATAGGAAAATGGCCAGGTTCTGCATCCGGATCACGGCCTCGTCCAGCATGATGGTGCGGCGGGCAAGATGCCAGCCCGTTCCGGTGCGGCGGAGGAGGTCTTCGCGTCCGGCCGACACGGTGGCGGCCTCGCCGACGTCGCCGCGGCTGCGGAAGAGCAGGACTGCCGATTCCACGATGATTTCATCGGCCTTCTCCGTGCGGAAGGTGCGTACATTCGTAACGTAGTGGCGCAGCCGCGACGGCGGATCTTCGGTCCAGGCGTGCTCGGTGGCGAAGCGGGCCACCCGGCGGCTGAGTGAGTATTTGTTTTCGTCCATGTGCGCCATGCCGGGGGATGTCGAGTAGCCGGCACCGAGGGCGGTGGTGACGCGCACCGGCATCAGGTAGTGCATGTCGTCGGCAATGCGGGACAGCCACTCATCGTAGTTCTGCTCGTCGAGCAGGTAGGCCTCGTCCACAAGCCAGCGGTGGGCCTCCAGATGGAGTTCGTCATTGAAGGGCAGGCTCCGCCCGGTCCGCTGGGTCCGCGGCGCATGCGCTCCTAGTGCCGACTGTTCCGATAGTGTGGTGCCGCTGGCTTCGTGTGCAGTGGTGATTGTCATTTTTCTAGGCCTCCTGGGACATCATCGCTGCGGGCACGGTTGCTGCACTGCCTGCGGCCGGGGCAGCATCTCCGCCGCCCACAGCGCCGGCTTGGACCGGATCGATTCCGACGTGCAGCTGGGCCGCGGCCTGGACCGGGCGTTCGAGGTGGTCTGCCCAACGGAACAGCAGCTCGCGCTGGTTGTATTCGCTGTAGCCAATGCGGGTGGAGCCGGGGCCGGAATACTCTTCGGCGGTCAGCGGTTCCACCACGTTCTGGCCGTCCTCCAACAGGCCCATGCGGCCGTTGAGCAGCAGCCGCCGCGCCATGGAGCCGGCGGCGGTATTGGTCAGGGACACCCAGTTTTCAACGTCGTCCTGCTCGAACATGCCGCCGCTGCCGAAGCACATCAGGTAGGCCTTGTAGGAAAGAGCCTTGTACTCTTCGGAGGCATTCTTGTCCACGGCGAACCAGGACAGCACTTCGGTTTCGTTTTCACTAATGGGCTGCCACATGCGGATGGAGATGAACGGAAGGACCTCGTCGGAGCCTTCCTCCACGCGCGGCCAGTTATGCACGAAACTCATGTTGGGAAACAGCGAGGCAGCGGAGACCATGAACCCGTCCTTGCCCACCACGTCAAGCTGCTGCTGGGTCCACTGCTCCTTCATCCGCCCGATCATCTCGTCCGGATAGCCCACATAGCGCAGCCGGTCCTCCAGGCTGCCTTCCGGGAGCTTGTACGTGGTGCCGCCGCCGTTGCCCGCCCAGTAAGTGGTGCCGTCCTTGCGCTTTTCCGCCTTCGGCTCGCGGAACAGGCCGATCTCCACCACCGAGGTGTGCGTCTGGGGCGTGTGATACATGTCCCCGGCGAAATTCTCGGCCCCGATCTTCCAGTTCGCCTTGACCCGCCAACGCTGCGGACCGCGGAGCTCGATCCCGTCGGCGCTCTGCTTGGTGTAGTAGTCCAGGTAGAACTTGAAGTCTCCGAGGAAGTCTTCCAGCGGCTCGGCGTCGGGATCCATGCTGATAAAGATCAGTCCGTTGTAAGTAGCCAGCGACGGCGCGGGCAGCAGAGTCTGGCCCTTCTTCCGGAAGCCCTCTTCGCCGCCGAACGCCTCCTTGTGGAACGGCAGGCCGACAATGCGGCCGTCGTTGCGATACGACCAGCCGTGGTACGGGCAACGGAAGTGCGACGCGTTGCCCATCTCCGCCCGGCAGACCTGCATCCCGCGGTGCAGGCACATGTTGAACAGGGCCCGGATTTCGCCTTTTTCATCCCGCGAAATGATGAAGGAATCCTCCAGCACCCGACGGACGACATAATCTCCGGCGTCCGGCACTTCGGACTCATGCGCCACGAACAGCCAGCTCCGGCTGAAGAGCCGCTCCTTTTCCAGTTCGAAGATCTCCTTGTCGTTGTAGATGTGGGCGGGGATCATTCCCTGCCGTACGTCCTGAAGGACCGAGCTGTGGTCTGTCATTGGGATGGATCTCCTTGGTCGGTGGATCTTGTATATCTCTGCAAGACAGAGAGTAGTTCTTTAGAGAAGAGAATGTCGTAAATAGTGACTCTCGTCAACCCCTCGGGCGGTTCCCGACCTTGGAGAGGGCGCCCTGCACGAATTAGTGGCCGTTTTCGGGCGAGTCCGAGTCGCGTGCGGCCGCTTCTCCCCTGTCTAGGACGGCCAGCGCTTCCATGTCGGCAGGGGTCAGCTCGAAGTCGAACACCGAAATGTTTTCCTCCAGCCAGACCGGTTTCGCGGCCTGGGGAATGGGGACCAGGTCCTGCTGCACGTGCCAGCGCAGCAAGACTTGGGATGGGGTCTTCCCCAGCCGTTCCGCGATCGCGAGCACCACCGGGTTCTCGCGCAGACCCGACGCACGCCCGATAGGGCTCCATGCCTCGGTCAGGATGCCCAGCTCCCGATGAACGTCCCGGGGGTGTAGCCGGGCCAGATCCGGACTCAGCTGGATCTGGTTGACATCCGGAACCACGCCGGTGGCCTCGATGATCGCGGCCAGATGGCCGGGTTTGAAATTGGAGACACCAATCGCTTTGACGCGGCCTTCCTCCAGCAGTTTGACTAGGCCTTTCCACGCTTCGACGTATTTACCCTGGGCCGGTACAGGCCAGTGGCACATGAACATGTCAAGGTAGTCAAGGCCCATGCGGCCCAGGCTCTCGTCGTACGCGCGTTGCACGCCGTCGACACTGTGCGATTCCTTGTTGAATTTGCTGGCAATGAACAAATCTTCTCGGGGAACGCCGGCTGTCCGAACGCCCCGTCCGACGGCTTTCTCGTTGCGGTACTGGAAGGCGGTGTCAAAAAGCCTGTAGCCGGCACGGACGGCGTAACGGACGGCCGTTTCGCACTCGTCATCCAGGAGCGGCCAGGTGCCGAGTCCGAGCCGCGGAACGCTGTGTCCGTGCAGGAGCTCCAATCTGGGGACTGCCACCGCCTGGGTGATCGGCAGGTTTTCAAAGGTCATTACAGGGTCCTTCCGTGGTGTGCGTTCAGTGGGGAACGGGAGCCGCATCCGCCGCCCCGTCCTCGGTGCCGCGTGTGCCCTGCCGCCATACTGCAGCGGCCGGGGCGGCAAGGAGCAGGCCCGCCGCGAGTAAGGCTGGGGTCGCGGGAACAACCGTGACCAGTCCGGCCATGCCAACCGGCACGAGGAACAGTGCCGAGGCCCGGAAGGTGCCCGTGACCGCAAGAGCGTCCCCGCGTTCTTCCGGATGGACAGTTTCCGCAGCAATGGCTGGACCAACGGTCTGCAGGATCCCGGCGCCGATGCCGGAGAGGGCAAGGGCGGCAGCCGCGGCTACTGCCCAGCCGGCAAAGAACCCCGCTGCCGCCAAGCCCAGTCCTGCCGCGAGCACTCCCATGCTCAAGGAGGCCCTGATCCCCTTCGCGCGCACCCAGCCACTGGCGGCACTGCCCGCCAGTACGGTGGCGTTGGCTACCGATATGAGGATTCCGATGACTGCGGCGGGTTGACCGGCGAGGGAAAGCACGAGGGGCACGTAGGAGTCCAGCAGACTCTTCCAGCCTCCTGCGGCGGCGTTCATCCAGCAGGCCGTCTCGACGCCCGGTTGCCGCCACAGCCGTTTCCCCTTCCCGCGCACCGCAGAGTTTTTGGCGGCGAATGGAGGAAATCTGATGATCAGCAGCAGCGGAATGACAGCCAGCGAACCCGTGGCAGCACCCACGAGCAACGGCAGCTCAGTGGAGGTCTCCCAGAAGTACCCTGCTGCCGCCGGGCCGATCAATGCGCCGACACCAGCGGCCAAATTGACGTTCCGCAATCCTTGAACCGGCGATAAGGAAGTCCGCACGGCGTGAGTTTGGCTGCTGGTCCAGAACAGGGCCCGCGCCATGCCCTGCACCAGTTGCGCCAAGGTAAAGATCAGTAGGGCGTCCGACAACGTGATCAGTGCACAGGATCCAGCAATCATGACTGCCGCCATGAGGAGGAACCACTTGTCCGCGCAGGCACGCACGAGCGCCCCCATGCAAAGGCGGGTCGCTATCTGCGCGACGGCAGCCACAGCCACCAGCAGCCCGATCTGGCTGGCGCTGTAGCCTATCCGCACCGCCAGCAGCGGGACGACAACCGATAGGGTGCCGAGGGAGTAGGAGAACAAGACGTTCGCTACAGCGCTGAGTGCCCTGTCGGAACCGGCAGACGGGTCCCCTTTCCACCTGGCGGGAGCACTTGGAGTCATGGTCTAGACCCCGCGTGACTGGACGCCGGTTCCCGGCTCTGGTCTCCCCCAGATCAACGGGCACGCTGTCATTGGTTACCGATACGGTCCAGATAGGCGGCGGCCTCCCTCAGTCCCACGACGTCGCCGTATTTGTTGTCGATGTCGAAGAGGCTGGCGAGGTGGGGCAGTTCCGCCCGGTCCCCGACGCCTTCCTCAACGACGACGGTGTGGAAGCCGTAGGAGCAGGAATCGACTGCGGTGGCGCGGATGCAGCCGCTGGTGGTGCACCCGACGATGATCAGGGTGTCCACTCCCTTGGAGATGAGGCGTGCGGCCAGATCGGTTCCGAAGAAGCAGGAGGCGTACTTCTTGACGAGCAGCATTTCGTCGTCCCGGCGGCCCAGCCGTTCGTCCAGTTCGACCCATTCGCTCCCTTCCACCAGCCAGCTGTTGGAGGGAATCTTGCGAATCCATTTGCCGGCTTCCTGTAGATCGGCATCGTAGGCGACCGTGGAGAAGATCACTGGCGCGTTGGCGTTCCGGGCCGAGGCCAGCAGCTGCCGGGTGGCCTCCAACTGGCCGTCCAGTTCTCCGGCCAGCGGGGAGCGTGTATCTGTGAAGCCCCGGATCAGGTCAACAACCAGCAGGGCCGGCCTCTCGCCGAAGCCCGTGCGGCCGCCGAGGCCTTTGTTTTTGAATTCGGTTCGCAGTCGCTCATATTCGTCGACCGCAGCGTTGGTAGACATGGGTGGGGTGTCCTCACTGTGGCAATGTCATGGAAGGTTTCAGGTGTTAAGGGTTCAGGCGTTGCGGCTTAGCCTGCGCTCGGCGGCCCAGAGAACCAGGTTGCCGACCAACGCAATCAGTGCGAGCAGCACGATGATGCCGTACATTGCCGGGAGATCCAGTTGGCCGTAGGCACGCAGGGTCAGCAACCCCAGGCCCGCGCGCGCGGCGAAGAACTCGGCGATGATGACGTTGATGAAGGCGATGCTGAAGCCGATTCGGATGCCGACCATCAGCGACGGCGCCATGGCCGGCACGTAGATTTTGGCCACCGTCTGCAGGGGTGACAGGCTCAGCGACCGTGCGAGTTTTGGCAGGAGGGGGTTGATGGCCCGCACCCCTGCAGTGGTCGAGACCATGATCGGGAACACTGCTGCCAGGGCTGCCATGGCCGACTGGGCGCCTACCCCCACCCCGAAGATCTGCAGCAGGATCGGGAAGAAGATGACGCGGGGTATCGCGAATGCACCCGCAACGATTGGATCGAAGACTGCGCCCAGGAACTTGCTTCGTCCGATCGCATATCCCAGCGGGAATCCGACGGCCGCGGCGATAAGGAACCCGATGGCCACTGCCTGCAGCGTGGCATTCAGGTGCCGGTAGATGGATCCGTCGGCGAAGAGGTCCACCAAGGCGGTGAAGGACGCCGCCGGCGAGGCGACCAGGTCCGACATTGCGGACAGCGCTGCCCAGACGGCGAGCAGCGCCACCATGACCGCCGCACGCCAGAGGTTGTCCGTGACAGCGGCGGAACTTTTGGTCCGCGACGCGCCCGTGGTACGGGGAAATGAGGGAAGTGTAACGGTGGTTCTCAAAGCATGTCCCTTCTGATCCGCTTCTCCAGCCGGGTAAGGATGCTGTTCACAAGCACACTGAGCACGACGACGACGGCAATGTACGCCCACATATCGGCGGTGTTCAGCTCGCGGTAGTAGAAGCCTGCGCGGAAGCCGATGCCCTGCGCTGCGAGGATGAATTCCATGGCGATGGTGCCGATCACGGCATAGATGAAGCCGAGTTTGACGCCGGGGAAGACAAGCGGGGTCGCGGCGGGCAACAGGACCTTCAGGTAGTACTGCGTTGGTGACGCGTTCACCGAGTTCGCCAGTTTATGCAGGATCGGCTTGATCGAGTTCAGCGCGACCATGGTCGTCAATGCTATCGGCACCAACGACATGCTGGCGGCGATGAGGATGATGGGTCCGGCGTTCAGTCCCATAACCGCCAGCAGCACCGGGTAGAACAGCAGGGTCGGCATCGCATAACCGGTGACGATGAAGGGTTCCAAGATGCGCCCGGCAGCAGGAACCCTCCACAGGAAGACACCCAGCGGGATACCCAGCACCATGCCGATACTGAATGCGGTCAGGATCGTGGTGATGGTGCGGGCGGCGTCCACACCGAACTGTTCGGTCAGGACGATCGATGCGAGCCGGATCAGTATCTCGGACGGCGGCACCATCAGGGTGCGGTCAATCATGCCCGTTCTGGTGGTCGCCTCGAGGACGACGACCAGGCCGATGACGATCGCCCAGCGGACGGCCGCGGCGCGGCGTCGTAACGGATCAGGCTGGCGTCTTTGCAGTGGCCGGTTTCGTGGCAGAGTCTTTGCAACGCTCACGCCAACTGCGCTCCTGGCCCAAGGGTTTTTTCTGCTTCCACCTTGACCAGCGCCCACAGGTGGTCCTCCAGTTCCCGGAACCGGGGCAGCGCGTGGGTGCCCTCCGGCCGCGGACGGGGCAGGTCGATCTTGACCACCTCTTTGACTACCGAGGGTCTGGCAGACATGACCCATACTTCATCGGAAAGGTAGACGGCTTCCTGGATGTCATGGGTGATAAACAGGACCCGGTTGCGGGTCTTCTCCCAGATGCGCAGCAGTTCGCGGCCGATGAACTGGCGGGTCTGCTGGTCCAAGGCGCCGAAGGGTTCGTCCATGAGCAGCACCCGCGGTTCCATGGCCAGCGCCCGGGCAATGGCCACGCGCTGCTTCATGCCGCCGGAGAGCTGCCCGGGCCGGTGATCCTCGAACTGGCGCAGGCCTACGAGCTCGATCATTTTGCGGGCCCGTTCGTGACGCTCGGCCTTGGAGACGCCCTTGACTTCCAGGCCGAAGGCGACGTTATCCAGCACGCTGCGCCAGTGCAGCGTCGAATCCTCCTGGAAGACCATCGCTGTATCACGTCGTGGGCCGGTGACCGCCTCACCGTCGATGCTGACCGAACCTTGGGTGGGCTGGAGAAGACCGCCGACCATGTCCAGCAGCGTGCTCTTGCCGCAGCCGCTGGGGCCGATCACCGAAACGAACTTGTGTTCCGGGATGGCGCCGGTGACATTGGCAACCGCCTGGGTGGCGCCGGTTGCGGTCTGGAAGGTCATGCCGATGTTCTCGAAAATGACATCGTGCTCTTGGGTCGCCGAAGGCATGGCAGGAATGTGGCTCATGCGAGGAACTCCCGCATCACGATGGCGTCCATATCAGGCTCCTTGGTTATCTGGCCCTGTTCCTTGCCGGCATCCACGACGGCGGCAAGCTGGGCGTCTGTCAGCTCAAGGCTGAAGTAGTTCTGGGAGTTCTTCAGCGCCGCGAGTCCGACTTCGGGTTTGTAGCCGATGGCTTTGGCATACACCTCGGCCGCCTTGTCCAAGTCATTCGCGATGAGGTCCATGGCCTTCTTCAGTGAGCGGCCCCAACCCACAAGCGCCTCGGTGTTCTCATCGGTAAAGGCGCCGGTGGCTACCAGACAGGTGTCGGACCAGTCACTGACGTAGTCCCGGGAGCGCCAGATAACCTTCCCGCCGTTCTCGTCGGCGATCTTTTCCGACAACGGCGAGGCGGTCCACGCGACGTCGACGACGCCCTGGGAGACCACTGTCCATGAATCACTGGCCGATCCGACACTGACGAGTTCGACATCCTTGCCCGGTTCCAACCCGGCTTCGCGCAGGGTCCGCTCGGCGAAGTAGGAGGAATTCGAGCCGGGAGTGCTGACCGCGATCTTTTTGCCCCGCACATCCTCGATGGAGTTCACCTCGGAGTCCGGCAGGGCGATGAAATCCACGGAGGCCGCGGTGTAGACGTTTCCGAAAATCCTGACGTCCATGCCCTTTTCGGCGGCGATGAACACCGGGATGGTCGAGGATGTACCCAGGCCGATTCCGGACTCGATGCCGCGCACGGTGTCCAGGCCGCCCGGGAACTGAATGTGTTCAAGCGCCAGCCCCTCTTCCTCGTAGTAGCCCTCGGCCTGGGCGATGAAGAAGGGAGCGGAATGGATTAGGCTCGCCAGGCCAGTAATGGCGGCATCGCCGGAATAGCCACCGGTGCCGCCGGCCTCGCTTTGCCCGCAGGCTGTCAAAGACGAGCCCAACCAGACCACGCCTCCCGCCGCAGCCGATAGTTTCAGGAATCCTCGGCGACCCAGCGGGCGGCCAATTGTTGTTGACATGCGTTCTCCTCATTCACGTGAGTGGCGTGTTCGTGTAAGTGAAACACATCACTTCACTGCTGTCCAGATATAGTCTCTGCTAGACAGAGAACAACGGAAAATGTCCCTTTTTGGTCGAGCCAGTTGCGCTCCGCACGGGTGACCCTCAAGGCAAGGATCAGTCAACAGGGGACTCACGGGGCGATCTGCACCAACCAGATCGGGCTTTCGGGGTCTGTTGGTGGCATGCAGAACTGCCAAGCTGCGGCCGTCACGGTGCGCAGGGCCAGTCAGTAGCGGCCCCGAGTGGGGCATAGGCGACACACCGGAGGGCGCCCTTGAGACTCCGGAGCTGACTCTTGGAAGGTGCTCCGCCCAAATGGCTGCCCATGAGACGAAACCGCCAGCGGCCTGTCTAACACCAGCAGGCTTCGGCCGACTGTGACCATCCCCGGCACTGAGCCCGGCATCATCGGACGAGGAGCCAGCTTCCATGGCCCAGCAAGCGTCACACTGTGCTGCTCAAGTCCAGCGAGCCCTCGCACCGGGATTTTTCGGCACGGCCACCAGCGGACAGTTCACATGGCCATGTGCGGCGAAAGCCATAATTCCAGATGGCCGCCAGTGGGCAAATTTCGGTGGCGCCAACACGTGTCACCGGCATCTGGAGCTGGATTCACTTCGGCCACCGCGTTGATCCGCTCCCGATTGTGCCCGCGCTAGGGCGGCAACGCCTCCGGCTTGGGCGGGATGAAACGGTCGATGGGCGGGCTTTTCTCCTACCCCGAGGAAGGAGTTGGCAATGCGATGATTCGAAGGTAAAAATGGTCGTCGGATCAGATTGACAACCCCTTAATGGTTCCACGGTCTCCGAGCGATGCGTGGTGCTGGATCATCTGGTTAACATCGCCGAATCAACCCCGTCGACCGGCCGCCTTACGATTCCGGTCCCGCCACACGAGGGCCTTCGGGGTTGGCTTCGCCCTTCCCCAAAAATCCGGAAGGCGGGGACATCCACCTCAGTTCGCCCCTAGGCCCGCACATCAGCCACCGTCCTTGCCCCTGCCGATCGTCGAGGCGCAGGGGCAAGGACGGCATCTCAAAACCAATGCGCGCGGTGGCCCTCCGCGAGGCTGTGGCTCATGGCCGAGCTGGTCGAGTGGATAAGGGGTGCGCCAGCCTTTGTGTGTTCTAGGCTTTTCCTTCCGCTTTCACAGCGATTTCAACATCGTCGGGGCGCTCGTTCACGAAGTACATGATGATCATGCCCAGGAAAGGACCGGCGGCAAGTGTGATCAGGGCGGCCATGAAGGAATTGTCGGTGGCGGCGAAGACCGCTCCTACCGCCAAGGGAACCAGAACGCTGCCGATTTGCCACATCGCGTTGGTCATTCCGGCGGCGCTTCCGACGACATTGCTGCTGACGAGCCGGGGCACGAGGGCAACGATGAGCGGCAGATAACAGTAGGCTCCCAGCCCCAGCAACGGGGCGGCAATGAAAAAGGCCAGGGCGTTGTCCAGCAAGCCGAAGACGACGAGCATGATGGAGAAGCAGCCCAGGACGACCATTGCAGGGATCCTGCGTGCGCCGTTGAACTTATCGGCAATCCAGCCGATGAGGGGCTTGCCCAGCACGCCGAGGGCTGCGTAGATCGCCACAATGCCTCCGGCAACCGCCGGGTCTATGCCGTGCCCTTTGATCATGAGGGCGTTGGACCAGGTGATGAAGCCATAGGTTCCCCAGAAGCCGCCAAATCCGGCCAGGGCCAGGAGAAGGAGGTTCTTGTTGCTTGTCAGCTCCCGAAGGGCGGACCGGCCCCCCGCAGTGCGGGTCTTTCTGGTCACGATCGGGCCGGGCCTGAGGATGGCGTAGCAAACCACGCCCGCCACGATGGAAATGCCTCCGAAAAGCAAGTAGGAAGCGTGCCAGGAGTAATGCTCGATCAGGTAGGGAACGGCCGTGTTGGCCACGACGACGCCGAGTGATGTCGCTGAAGTGTAGATACCCATGGCCTTGCCGAGTTCCTCGGGACGGAACCAGCTGGAAATCAACTTGATGCCAGCGGCATATTCAGCTCCGGCGAAGAGTCCGATGAGCGCCTGGACGCCCATCCCGATGGCAGCCGAGGTCGTCGACCCGAAGAACATCATCGAGGCGCCGGCACCCACGAGGGAGACCGCAATGAGAAGACGACCGCCGACCTTGTCCGTGAGGAATCCGCTGCCGGCATTCGAAACAACGTACCCAATGTAGTAGAAGGTGGCGAAAAGACCCAGACTTGCCAAAGGCACGCCCAGGTCTTCTCCGATAAAGATTGACGCCGGACCCCAAGTCGAACGATCGACGGAGGTCATGGTGAAGGCAAGCCAGCAAAGCACGAGAACAAGCCAACGATAGGGCCGCTTGGACAGATCAACCTCGCTGGCAATTTGTGCAGGAACAAGTGTAGTCATGTGAATTCCTTGAGGGGGGCGTGGTCGCCACGGGACATCGCGAAAACCGCTGGGAAGTAGGTGATGAATATAACAACCCACAGTGGCAATCGCAACATTTTCGTCCGCAGAGTGTATTTGTGCGCGCTAAGCGGACGTCACCTAGAGGTTGAGGCCATCCCTGAGATCCATGACGAACTCGTCGGCGGCGGTACGCAGGGCAGGGAGGAACGTGCTGACCATGTCGTTGCCGGAGGTTGAAGCCTCATGCAGGGAGGCGCTCAAAGCCGCCACCACCTCACCCCGGCGGTTGCGCAGAGGGACCGCGACGGCGCGGATTCCCACTTCGAGCAGCTGATCAACATAGCTCCAGCCCTGCTCCCGTACCGCTTCCAGAGTGTCGCCCAGTTCGGTCAGACCTTCACCGGCGCTGTCAGCGGCGGTCGAGCTCGCCCCATCCTGAAGCGCCTCAGGCGGCAGAAGGGAAAGCAGAACCTGCCCCATGGCCGTCCGGTGTGCGGGGACCCGGCTGCCCGCGCGGATGTTCACGGTCAAGGGGCTGGGTGCACTCACCCTGGCTACATATCGCAGGTCCAGGCCCTCGAGAACACCGATAGACACGGATGCTCCAAGTTTTCGCGCCAGAACTTCGAGGCGCGGTTTGGCTACGTCCGCGAGAGAAAGCCGGGGAAGCAGCGAGTATCCCAGTTCCAGGATCTGGGGAGTCGGCACGAAGCTGCGCCCTTGCGGCGCAAGGTAGCCGAGCGAGGCTAAAGTCCGGACGAAGCGGCGCGCGGCCGAGCGAGGGAGGCGGCACCGCTCGGATATCTGCGCCAAATTCATGGCCGGGTGGGTCTCGTCAAAGGCAGTGAGTATGCACAACCCGCGCTCTACCGACTGGATTGCATCAGTCGGGCGCGCAATCGGACGGACGGCATATGCGGAAGCCGCGGCCGGCCTGCGGGGAGCTGGACCGGGACCGGGCCAGAGGGTGGTGGCGGTGCGTTGCCCGGCAGCCTGGAGCAACGGAACGAAGTCGGTCTCCAGCATTGACGTGGACACACGCGTGGCGTGGGCGGAAATGTTCAGGGCGGCGATGATCCGTTGCTCGGGATCATGTAGAGGGACCGCCACGGACCGGATTCCAGTTGTCATCTCCTGGTCGGCCGCGGCCCAGCCTTGTTCGCGGGCTTCGACGATCCTCGCCCGCACGTAGTCCGGATCGAAGCCGGACGCGGGTTCGATGGTGGATAGGTACTCCTCCAGTTCGTCCGGATCAAGGCCGCCCAGCAGAACCCGACCGGTGGCCGTGCTGTAGGCGGGAACGCTGGTGCCGAGCGTGATGTTCGCCGTGATGATCCTGTCGGCGGCCACGCGGGCAGTGTAGTAGACGCGCCGCTTGTGCAGGACGGTCAAGGAAGCTGTCTCCCCAACCGCCCTGACGATTTCTTCGAGCTGGGGGTGCGCGGCGTCCGGAAGCGGATTGCTGCGCAGATATGCGTCACCAATCGCGAGCACCCCTGGCGCCAGCGCATATCCTGCCGCCGACTGGAAGGTGTAGCCCAAATGCTCCAGGGTGAGTGCAAATCTGCGCGCCGCCGTGCGCGTGATGCCAACGACAGCGGCCAGGTCGGCGACCGAGAATGCCCCCTCCCGCATGCTGAACGCCCTGAGGACGCTAAGTCCCCGTTCAAGAGAGTCCACGTAGTCAGGGTCTTTCACTGCGGGCTCTGCGGCAGAGGGCATTGATGCATTCACAATCTCGAATCTAGACCATCGCCCCCGTTCACCACCTGCCCCGCCCGAGCGACATTCTGCTTGACGGTTCGTGAGACCCATGCAACACTACTTAGACCGCAAAGCGCGCCGTTGCGCGGAAAGCGGACACTAAACACTTTTGGCTTATATCGGAAGGCCCGCACAGTGCTCACTTCAGAACAGAACGTTTTGCTGACCCAGACCGGACCGGAAACGCCCATGGGGCGGTTGTTCCGGCGGTACTGGTTCCCTGCGCTCCTTGCCGAGGAGCTGCCCGAAGCGGATTGCCCCCCGGTGCGCGTCCAGCTTCTGGGCGAGAAGCTCATAGCGTTCCGTGATACCTCCGGCCGGCTGGGCCTTCTGGACGAGTTCTGCGCTCACAGGACGGCTTCCCTCTACTTTGGACGCAACGAGGAGAACGGCCTGCGGTGCGCCTACCACGGGTGGAAGTACGACGTAGAGGGCAACCTGACGGACATGCCCTCGGAGCCGGAAGACTCCAAGTTCAAGTGCCGGATCAAGCAGAAGTCGTACCCCTTGGTGGAACGGGGCGGCGTGCTGTGGGCATACATGGGACCTGCCGGGCACATGCCCGAGCTCCCGGAACTCGAGTGGGCCCTGCTCGGCGAGGGGCAGCGGTTCATTTCCAAGCGCCTCCAGGAAACCAACTACCTCCAGGCCATGGAGGGAGGCATCGACTCCAGCCACGTTTCATTCGCCCACCGTTTCAACCTGGACGATGACCCCATGCACTCCGGCACCGCCGGCAACGACTACATCAAGGCCGACACCCGCCCGAAATTCGAGGTCGCCGAAAGCAACGGCGGGCTGCTGATCGGCGCCCGCCGCAACGCGAACGAGGAAGAGTTCTACTGGCGCATCACGCAGTGGATTATGCCCTTCTACACGATCATTCCCCCCTTCGGCACACACAACCCCATGGGCGGCCACGCCTGGGTCCCGATCGATGACACCACATGCTGGGCCTGGTCGTGGAACTACCACCCGACCCGGGACCTGAGGGAGGACGAACTCGAGCAGATGCGCAACGGCGACGGCATCCACGCCAAGTACATCCCGGGAACGTACCGGACCCTGGCCAACAAGAGCAACGACTACCTCATGGACCGGGAGGCCCAGAAGCAAAACAAAACGTTCTCCGGCATTGAGGGCATCGCCGCGCAGGACTTCTCCCTTCAGGAGAGCATGGGCGACATCGCGGACCGCACCAAGGAGCGGCTGGGCACGTCGGACGCTGCCATCATCCTGGCCCGGCGACGCCTGCTCGCAGCAGTGGACAGCATGGAAGACGAGGCCCTCCCGGGTATCGATACCACGGACCAGCGTGTCCGCTCAACGTCGATGCTGCTGCCCAAAGACATCCCGTTCTACGAAGGTGCCAACCAGGCCATCCAAGTGGTCCCCGGCACCGACTTCGTTTCCATCTAGACCCGCACCCAACAGGAGTTCCACATGCAGGACCAGGCCTCCCCCGTCGCCTCTACCAAAAGGGCCCGGACCTTGGGCGCACCCCTCCCCGACACTGTCAGGGCCGCCGTCTCGTTGCCGGATTCAACAACGGTGCTCGAGACGATCGATCCGGCCCTGGCAACCACCGCGGCCGGCTGGCTGAAAGTGGAATCCTCGGCCCTGTGCGGGACGGACCTGGACCTGTACCAGCAGGGCCTGGGCCATCCCACGGTCATGGGCCACCACGTTGTCGGCGAAATCGTCTCTCTCAGTCCTGCCATGCAGTGGTCGTGGGATGTCGAAGTCGGCGACAGAGTAGCGCTGGAGGAATACCTGCCCTGCGGACTGGCCAGCTGCAAAGCTTGTTCACAGCCCGACGTGTACCGGTTTTGCCCGGACGCGGATCTTTGGGGCGGACAGCGCCGGGTCGGGATGCTCGGCCTCCACGAGGGCTCCGGCCTTCACGGCGGCAACGCGGAATACATGGAGCTATCGACCCGGACAGTGCTGCACAAACTGCCCCGGGATTTGGACTCAAACCTCGCTGCCTGGACCCAGCCCTTTGCAAACGCAGTCGACTGGGTCATCAACATTGGTGGCGCCAAGAGCGGATCGCGGGTGGCCGTCATCGGGCCCGGCTACCACGGTGTCGCCGCGGTAGCCGCAGCCACCGCGGTCGGCGCCGAGGAGATCGTGGTGCTGGGCCGCAACTCCCGCACCAGCCGGGACCGCCTGGAGATTGCCGAGGCCATGGGCGCCTCCATCCTCATCAACGACAACGCCGAGACAACTTCGGCCGCGCTGGGCAGCCATGGCAAAGGCAACGGATTCGACGTCATCGTCGATACTGTCGGCCTAGGAGGACCAGCGCTCGGAACCACGGAACATCTCCGGAAGCTGGGACGTCTGGTCCTGGCCGGCCTCGGAGATACTCCCGTCGCCGAAGTGAACCTGAAAACCCTCGTACGGGGCGCGTCCGGAGTCGTCGGCGTGCGGGGCCGTTCGCCGGAAGCCGTCACCAGGAGCATCGAACTTCTTGCCGCCGGAAACACCGGCCTGGAGCACGTACCCAGCATCGACGTCGGTCTGGACGGCGTCGACGACCTGTTCCGCACCCTGCTGGACCGGTCAGGGCCCAGCAGCCCGCACGTCGTCATCCGGCCTGCGCTCTAACCTGCGACAACCCCAATCTAAGGAAAGACCATGACTTATCTGACGTCGCGCGCCTACTACAAGGCCCGCATCCTTCTCGTCCCCTTGGGACCTTCCGGCGCCTCACTCGTCTCGACCATGTCCGACGCCGGCCTGAGGGAAATCCTGGTCGCGGCACCGGCCAGCCATCCCGACGGAGTCCTGCTCCACGAAATCGACTCACCGGCGGATCCCTCCATCGAAACCGTCAGCGACCTCGCCGCCGCCACGGACATGATGGTCTTCCTCGGATCCAGGCTCGAGGAAATCGCCGATGATTTCGTGGAAGTCATGGCTACCGCAGGACGGAACCAGGGAACACTCCTCGCAGGAGTACTGGTCGGCATCGGCGGCTGGGATTCCGAACCGGGCTCGACTTCCATGAAGGTACTCCGCCGCGAGCTCGACATGCTCGTCACCGTCAGGAAAGCCGACCTCGCCCGCGACTTCATCGAAGTCCTCAAGGGCGGAACCAAGGACGCCGTTCCCGGCAAACTCTTCCAACTTCCCACTCCCGGAGCATAATCATGTCCAACGAGTCGTTTGACCTTGTCGTCCGGGGCCTGCGCCAGGAATCCAGCAGCGTCATGTCCCTCGAACTGGCCCTGCCCGACGGCCGCGCACTTCCCCAATGGCAACCCGGCGCCCACCTGGACATCGTCCTGCCTTCAGGCTTGGTGCGGCAGTACAGCCTGTGCTCCGACCCGGGCGATCTCCGGCGGTACCGCCTAGCTGTCCTGCGCGAAACCAACGGGCGGGGAGGCTCCGAGGAAATCCACTCACAGACCCGGCTCGGCACAAAACTGACGGCACGCGGACCACGCAACCATTTCAAAATCGAGGACGGCGCAGCGCACTACCTCCTGGTCGCAGGCGGCATCGGCGTCACCCCCATCCTGGCCATGGCACGCCAACTCGTGGCCGCAGGCAAGAGCACCAAGCTCGTCTACTGCGGATCCAGCCGCCAGACAATGGCGTTCATCGACGAGGTCCAGGAGATCATGGGAGACTCCCTCGCGGTCTACCCGAAGGACGAGCGCGGCAGAGCCGACCTACTCACCGAAATCAAGGATGCACCCGCCGGAACAGCGGTCTACGCGTGCGGACCGGAGCGGCTCCTCGCCGACCTTCAACAAATCACCATGGATACCTTGGGTGCAGGGGCCTTCCACGCCGAACACTTTGCCGCCGCAACACCGCCCGCCAGCACCACGGGCACAACGGACACGGCTACAGACGCGCCATTTGAAATTGAGTTAAGGCAGTCCGGCTGCACGCTGACGGTTCCATCCGAAAAGTCTGTGCTGGACGTCGTGCTCGAGGTGAACCCCTCCTTTATGTCCTCCTGCGAAGAAGGATTCTGCGGTACCTGCGAAACAAAGGTCCTCGAGGGCGAAGTCGAACACCGCGACACCATCCTCTCCGAAAAGGAACGGGCGAAGAACGACACCATGTTCATATGCGTCAGCCGCTCCAAGTGCCCGAAGCTGGTCCTAGACGCCTAGCCACCAGCAGGACGATCAGCCATCCCCCAACGAACCTGCTCAGCACGTCAAGGGCTGACCGAACACTAACGCTGATCAACTATCCTTCCGAACCAGAAACCACGATCCATGACCTTTCAGAATCAAAACGTCATTGTCGAAGCAGCTGCAGGCAGCGACTGGGATGACCTCCAGGAACAACTGAACGCAGCTCATGAAGAAGTCCGGTCCTGGGCCGTGTCAGGCGGACGAAACGGAGTGCTCATCACCCGGCGCCGTCACGACACCTTTACCGTCGCCGTAAGTCCCGACGTTCCATACGGCTTGACCTACGAACGAGACCACTTAGAAGCTCTTTAGCAGCAGGTCATTCCACACCCGCACATGCATTGCGACTCTCGGTGCTGAAACTGCACCGGCAGAGACGGAAACCGCCGCCGTCGGCAGTGCATCGCCTCCCCTGTGGGCCTAGGCCTCCTTTTTCGCTGTTACTGCAGGATCCGGCCCCTTCATCGGCTTTACAATATCCGGATTCGGCACTGGCGATGACGGCCAACGTCATTCGCTCCATGGGAACGTTTCCGCAGTCCCTAAGAGGGGGTGCCGCTATGCGTCAGTTACTCCGAAACTCATTCGAGGGTCTACGCGAGAGCGAGGTCGGGGATCTTATGCAAGGAGGCTTCATGGGGTAGGAATACGTCAGGCCCGCAGATGCTCACGTAGTCCTGGGATGGCGAAGTCCACCAGGCCGTGTCCTGCTGATTCGATCAGGCCGGTGTCGATGAGTCTTGCGCGGTAGTTGCCCACGGTGTTGCGGGCATCCCCGAGCCGTTGGCCGATGTCCGCAGTCTTTGCGGGGCCGTCATCCTCGGCCATGGCTTTGAGGAACTCCAGGTCCTTGGGCGAGGCCGAGGCCAGGGCTGCCTCGATGACCATGCGGGTGTTGCGCCGGCGGGCGGCTGCCACGGCTACACGGACATCCTCGGCTTCCAGAGGCCGGTTTGTGGACTCGGCTACCTGCCACAGGTGGTAGCCGACCAGCTGAATCAGGAACGGATAGCCGCCGGTGGCCTCGGCCGCCTTAAGCAGCAGCACGTGGTTAATCGGGTGGTCCAACACGGCGAAGACCTCGCGGTAGTACGCCTCGACCTCTTCTATTGCCGCAGCGTGCAGGTCGATCCGGTCCGCTCGTCGCAGGAAGGTGGCTACTCCCTCATCCAGCAGGTCCGAGATGGCCGCCGGCAGTGCGGCGAATACCAGGGCCACCGGCAGTCCGGCCCCGAATGAAATGCTGGACAGAGGCTGCCAGCTGCGCCAGTTCGTCGCGGTTGGCGCCGTGGATCTCGTCCAAAGTGATCAGCAGTCCCGTTTGCTGGTCATTCAGGAGTCCCAGGAGCTGCTCCCCCAGCTGGCGCCAGCCGGGCTGCTGCTCCGGAGGCAGTTCGGTTTGCACGGTGAAACCGGCGATCACGATGCCGGTGACCCGCCGTGAGGGCGGGCCGGCGCCGAGTTCATCGGCTAGCTGGCGCATTACCTCACCGATGCGGCCCAGGGAGCCGCGTGTGGCTGTCTCGGAAATAACAGGCAGCCGGCCCGGCGGGCGGCGTCCTCGGCTTCTCCAAGCATCACGGTCTTGCCTACTCCCCGGGCTCCCGTAAAGATGGTCAGCAGGCCCGGGGCGCCGGAGCGGATCCGCAGCCCGTACTCGAACTCATCTAGCAGTCCGGCCCTGCCTACCAGCCGTGGCGGTTCCGCCCTGGCAGTAGGCCGAAATGGGCTTAGATGCGGGGCCAATCCGACTCCTAGTGAACATCGATGAACTTTGTGAACATCGGTGTACAAGGTGTCAGCGAGTGTTCATTAGAGTTCGGCAAGGATGGGATAACGGGTCAGCGCCGGGGGTGTTGATATGGGATGAGGTAGAAGGAGAACTTCCCAAATGCGCCCCTGTGGATGTGGCGCCTCTCATCTGCGGGTTCATGCTCTACTCCCGAGCTGACAGCCCCCCGTTTTCAAGGTCTTCGGGATCGCCCCTCCGAACACCTTCAGGACTTCCGGCTCAAGGACAAGATTTTCGGTGCCGCCATCGCCGAGCTCTCCGAAATTCTCTTCGCGAACGTGATCCAGCTTGAACTGGATGGCTCACATCTGGGCGCCGGAAACTCTCCCAAGGTATTTGACTATGCTCACTGGAACGATCAAGTGGGCAGCAGATGCTTCGCAACCATCCCCGGCCAAAGGCGCCCTACTAGCCCAGGTCGCCGCCTGTTTCTACGGCAAGCCTGGCCTGCCGTTGGTCATCGGTTTCCGGGGCTCTCTGCTCCGTCGGTCCTGCGCAGTCCGGGGAGGGATGTCTCAGCCGCAGACGATCCGGACGCTGTAGTCGATGGTGTCCAGCATCTTGCGGGTGCCGAGGGGTTCCTCCATGATCCAAAGGGCTCCCACTTCGGGAGCAATCTCTTCCACCCGGCCGTTGTACCGGACCCGATCGGGTCCCACGGCTTCGATCCGGTCCCCGCGGCGGAGGCCCGAGACGTCCTCAAGCCGGGCAGAAGCGGATGGGCGTTCAACAGGGGAAGTTTCCGATGACATGGGTTCCTTACTCTTCGACATTGGGGGTAGCTCTTTGCATGAATGCGCGGAAAGGTGGCTGGGAGGTTTCGCGGGTGTGCCACGTGTTCAAACGGGACGTCCGGTGTCTGGGGAAGTAGCGTGAAATTACCGCAGACGCCGCCAGCCCAGTGGCGGCGTTGCTATAAGACTCCTTGAAGGCAAGCCGCAGCTGTCGAGGGAACCCTTCAAAAGCCTCCCAGAAGTAGACTACGGCCATAACCACAGAGGTCAGCGGCAGATCGGGTGAAGATCCGACAACTGTCGGACGACTGCGGTGGGACTTCCGCACTAGACTCCCGTAGGATCCTCCTCTCACACGGCCGGGACACATGCGCTTGGATAACCGATAAAACGAGGCCTCTTCGACCCTTGCCGTTCCGTCTACCTTGCTGCAGGGGGAAGCGGTCAGAATCGCCGGAACACTGGAACGCGAAGCGACGGCGCACCGGGTCAGGTCCTTCGCGGGCTCGTCGCTTTTGGCCGATGTTGACCCACTCTCGGTCAGGACGCTGGCGATCGTCGGCGCGCATTGACAGCGAGCAGTGCTGGACGTGGTTGTCCAAATTCTTGCATGGAGGCGATGATTCCTGCGCCGTTGTCAAGGATGTGGTTTCGCATGCTTGTCTCAGCGCCGGTCGCGTCGCCGACAAGGATCCGCTCGAGGATTTCATGATGCTGCGCGCATGCGTGGCTGATAGAAACGGGGCGGCTTGAACCGCTCTGGGTGGCGGCTTGCAGGTGATAGTGATAGGTCAGCGTCCGGGCCTGTTCCGCCATCCGACGAAGCATATCGTTGCCGGAGTACTCCATGACGACACGGTGCAGCGTCTCATTGTAGTTCCAGTAGTCCGCGAAGCTACTGCCTCCCTGACTAAATTCGTCATTGAGCTTTCCGAGTCTTTCCAACTCGACGCGGCATCCGGGCTCATCGATGCGCTCGGCAGTCAACCCCGCGGCACGCCCCTCAAGAACGGCGCGCAGCTCGTACAGCTGGCGGACGCCCTCGATATCGAGGACCCGGACGTGCGCACCACGATTGCGCTCGATCGTGATGATCCCCTCGCTGGCCAATTGGCTGAATGCGGCACGAACTGTGCCGCGGCTGACGTGCAGTTGCTCAATGAGGTCGGCCTCGATGAGCCGTTGGCCGGGTGCCAGTCGACCGTATTTGATGCGCTCACGCAGCTCGTCGGCTACGTGCTCAGTGATGGAGCGGGGGTCAGGGATTGTACCCTGCTCGTCAATCGACGATCCAGACATTGGGTTCTCCTCCAAGCTTCACCTGCGTCCTTGTCTGAGAACGTAGTCCACACGCGGACAATGTGACGTGCTTGACACAGACTACCCCCCGTCATAGATTGTACGACAATCGTGATGGACAATCGGTCGTCGCGGGTAAATTATTCGCTTCAACGGAGAGGCCGCAGCATGTTACATAGCCAAACGCGTTTAGCGCTTGCGCTCGGAGTCACATTGGTCGCAGCAGGATGCGCTAACGGCGATACGGGCTCGGTACAGGAAAATGACGAGGGGATGAAAACGATCAGCATCGCTGTCTCGCAGTGGCCCTCGCTGGCTTTCGCGGTCCCCTACCACGTCGCCATGGAAAAGGGTTACTTCGAGGACGAAGGCATCAACATCGAAGAGGTCATCGCGGGTTCGGGCGGAGGTACAACTGTACGTAGTGTCCTTGCAGGGGACTTGGCTTTTGGCGAGGTTGCGACGTCGGCGCTTGTTGAATCTCAAGATGCTGGTTCCACGCTGGTGGCAGTGGGCGGCGGCTCACAGCAGGTCGGTGAGGTCGTGTGGGTAGCTCCCCAGAATTCCTCCCTGGAATCGATCGAGGACCTCGCTGGCAAAAACGTGGGTTACACCAACCCCGGCTCGGTCACTGAGTCAGCACTCGCTATCGCCCTAGATCGCGCGGGCGTCGACGCGAGCACGCTCGAACAACGGGCGACCGGAGGTGTGTCGGAGGGACTGACGGCGATGGAAGGCGGTGCCGTTGACGCCACGATCCACTCGGATCCTCTCTACGCCGCACAGGATGATAAGTACAAGTTGCTGTGGCGCTCCACTGACTACATCACCAACTACCAGCAGACCATTATTGTGACCAGCCCGACTCTCGTGGAAGAAGACCCCGAGCTCGTCACTAGCTTCCTCACAGCCCGTGCCCGGGCGCTCGAGTTCATGGAGACCAACCCTGAGGAGTCAGCCAAGATCTGGTCCGAAAAAGGTGAGGTCCCTCTCGATGCGGCTCAGCAAACAATGAAGAGTTTGCTCGAGGTGGAGCAGTGGAATGTCGGCTTCAACCCAGACGGCCTGGCGACAGCGCAGGAAGGTATGCGGGCCGCTGGACTGCTCGAGGGGAATGAGGCGATTGATTGGTCAACGTACATCAATCAGGACTTCCTACCTGAAGGCATCGAAAGGGTAGAGCTTCCCTGAAGGCCCACCATCTTTATCCATTCAGAAGAGGACTAAGCAATGCTTCAAATCTCGAAACTCTGCAAGACGTTTTCCGGGGAAAGACCTGGCCAGGAAGTCAACGCCCTGACTGATGTGGACTTATACATCGAAGAGGGCGAGTTTGTTTCGGTGATCGGTCCGAGCGGTTGTGGGAAGAGTACTCTCATGGACGTTGTCGCCGGACTCGAGCGGCCAACCAGTGGAACGGTGAGCATTCGCGAGGAGGTAATTGACCGACCGCACCCTGATGTGGGGGTCGTTTTCCAGCAGGATGCTACGTTTCCGTGGCTGACCAACCTGCAGAATGTCATGTTTGGCTTATGTCGGTCCGGTCTTTCCAAGAAGGATCGGACACGTCGAGCAATGGAGGCGCTGGAACTGGTGGGCGTTGAATCGTTTGCCAATCACCACCCTTCTCAGTTGTCCGGAGGAATGCGGCAACGCGTGAATATCGCCCGCGTGATCGCCGCCCGGCCAAAAATTCTTCTTATGGACGAGCCGTTCGCAGCCCTTGATGAGCAGACCCGACTGCGTCTTGGTGATGAACTCCTGCGTATCTGGCGGGAAACCGGCGCAACTATTGTCTTCATCACCCACGGTCTCAGTGAGGCGGCGATGTTATCTGACCGGATCGTCGTTATGTCCGCCCGTCCCGGCCGAGTCAGGGAAATTGTGACCAGTCCCTTGCCACGTTCGCGGACGTCGGACGACATTGGGAGTCCATCTTTTGCTGAGCTCACCGGGCGCTTGTGGGAGAACCTCTCCCACGCTGAAGAGCGGAAGGCAGCCGTATGACCTACGAGAAGCGGGTCGTAGGGACTCGCGTTCTTCTGCTTGCAGCCGGCGCGGCCTTTCTGGAGATCGCCCCGCGCATTGGGCTCGTCGACTCCTTAACACTTGTCCCGTTGTCAAAGATGATCACAACCCTCGGTGTTCAGTTGGCATCCGGAGAGCTGTGGTCGCACCTGGGCTACACCGGTAGCTCGATCCTGATCAGCTTCGTCCTGGCCACGGTCTCGGGGGTGTTTCTGGGATATCTGCTGTGGCGCAATAGTCGAGTTCGACGGGCTCTCGAACCCTACCTGACCAGTTACTATGCACTACCGGTTTTTGCGTTCTACCCCGTTTTGGTGGCGATGTTCGGGCTTAACCGCACCCCGGTTATTCTGCTCGCCTGGATCTATGCCTTGGTCGCCGTCATCACCAACACCGCGATCGGGTTCGACTCAGTCCGACAAGTCCATCTTAAGGCAGCGCGTGTCTACCAGCTCAGCCGCTGGCAAACGCTGTTCCGCATCCAGATTCCAGCTGCGGCACCGTACGTCTTCACCGGCCTGAAGCTGGCAGTCACCTACGCTGTAATCGGCGTCATCGCATCTGAGTTCATTCTCGCCACGCAAGGGCTCGGATGGCTGGTGTCGTTCACCTACAACAGCTTCGCGCTGTCCGAAATGTATGCAGCAATCGTGCTCATTATGTCGCTTGCTGTCGTGATCACGGCGGGCCTCTCGCTGATCGAGCGCCGGCTGTGGCGTAGAGGGCGAGGAGCCTGATGACCGCCGTCATGACACCACAAACCGCCACCACGCCTGCCACGAAAAGTCGTCGCTTGAAGGGCCTCCCGCCCGGCCTTCTGCCGGTAACCGTTCCTGTTGTTCTCGTCCTTATCTGGCAACTCGCCACCTTCTTCATCAGTGAATCTTCCCTCCCTACCCCCTGGCAAACTTTGCAAGCCTTCAGCGGCGGAATCACTAATGGTTGGCTGATTGAAAACCTATGGGTCACACTTCAGGTGGTCTTTGTCGCTTTTGCCCTTGCGTCCATATCGGGGCTCGCTGTCGGATTGCTGCTCGGTATGTCGGGCTTTTGGGGTGACGTTCTGGGCGCTCCGCTCCTGTGGACGTACTCACTGCCAAAAATCACCATCTTCCCGGTATTTCTCCTCCTATTCGGACTTGGTGACACCTCCCGGATGATGTTCGGGGCATTCCATGGGGGGTTCCCGTTGGCGATCCTCGTCCTCAGCGGAGTCCGGGCGATCCCGCCCGTTTACCTACGCGCTGCGAAGTCCCTGAACCTGTCCAAGTGGCAGGTGGTCAGTCGCGTCGTTGTCCCGGCGGCGTTGCCCTCAATCTTTTCCGGCCTTCGCTTTTGCTTCAGCCTCACCTTTCTTGGTGTAGTGCTGGCGGAAATGTTCGGGTCTTCAAAGGGAGCAGGCTACGAGCTTGTTCGTCGAATAACGCTGCAGCAAATGCCCGAGATCTTCGCACTGGCACTCTCCCTGATGTCCGTCGCCCTATTACTCAACCTGCTCATGATTGCTGCGGAAAGAAGGATCCTTCCGCCCTCCACGTCAACGAACGGAACGACTTAACGATGACCTTGACTTCCCCTGCCCCTCTCCACTCGCGAATCGGCGTGCTCCCAGGCGACGGTATCGGACCGGAAGTGACCCGCGAAGCCGTACGCGTTCTTGAAAGGGTTGCCAAACACGCTGATCTACAACTGACTTTCACAGAAGGGATGCTAGGTGGGTGTGCCATAGAGCAGACGGGCACACCACTGCCTGCAGAGACGTGGGAACTGTGTAAAAACAGCGACGCACTTCTGGTTGGTGCTGTCGGCGGCGAGAAGTGGGATTCACTTCCTGCCGAAAAGAACCCCGGGCTGGGAGGCCTGCTCCGATTGCGTCGTGAACTCGATCTGTTCGCGAATCTACGCCCGGGTCTGTCCTACCTTCCAGAGCTATCGCCCCTGCGCGATGTCAACATAGACATACTCTTGGTCCGTGAGGCAGTCGGAGGCTTGTACTTCTCCCCGGAACGCGGGCGCGGCGTTCAGGACGGAGTTGAAACAGCGTGGGATACCATGCACTACACAGCTGAGCAGGTGCGCCGAATCGGAATCGTTGCCTGCCGCCTCGCCTCTGAAAGAGGCGGACGGCTCGCCTCCGTCGACAAGGCGAACGTGCTCGAGTCCTCGAAACTCTGGCGGGAAGTCATGCGGGAGGTCGTCGCTGACTTCCCGCATCTGGAGGTGGAACACCTCTACGTGGACAACTGCGCCATGCAGCTCGTGCATCGCCCGAACGATTTCGATGTCATAGTCACCGAGAATCTCTTTGGAGATGTCCTCAGCGATGAAATCGCGGGCATCGTGGGGTCTCTTGGGCTGCTGCCGTCGGGCAGCCTCCGGACCGACAAGTTTGGACTGTACGAGCCTGTGCACGGTGCCGCACCAGATATTGCAGGTTTGGGCAAAGCCAACCCCTCGGCGGCTATTCTCTCTGCCGCCATGCTGTTGCGACACAGCCTCGACCGCCCGGAGGACGCGGCCGTCATCGAACAGGCCGTGACCACGGTCCTGCAACGCGGCATCCGCACCGCCGATCTGGCGAATGGGGACATCGCCCCGGTGAGCACGTCTGCGTTCGGCGACGCCGTCTTAGCGGAACTGGACGATCAATATCATGCCGCAGCAGTCAGCGCGACTGGCCACATTCTGAGTACATAGACGAAGCGAAAGAAGAACATGGGCACAACACTTGCTCAAAAGATCTGGGACCGGCACCTTATCGATCGAGTACAAGGACGCGACCTCCTTTACATGGACCTGCACTTGGTCCACGAACTGAGCCCCCAGGCGTTCGGTGGCCTAGACCTGCGGGGACTGCGCGTACGACAACCGAGCCAGACGGTGGCCACGATGGACCACAACGTGCCCACAGGGAACCGCAACTTGCCGGTCCGGGATCCTTTGGCAGCCACACAGTTACGGGCCCTACGCGAAAATTGTGCCCGCAATGGTGTGCCGCTGTTCGGCCTGGGGTCGAGGCGCCAGGGCATCGTCCACGTCCTTGGACCCGAAACAGGCCTCACGCTCCCTGGGCTCACCATGGCTTGCGGGGACAGTCACACGGCCACACACGGAGCCTTCGGAGCTCTCGCATTCGGGATCGGCACCACCCAAGTCGAGCAGGTCCTCGCAACACAGTGCCTGCTGATGCCGCCGCTGCAACATATGGCTGTGGAAGTAGAAGGTGGCCTCTCAGCAGGTGTTACAGCTAAGGACCTCGCCCTCGCCGTCGTCAATACCGTCGGATTTGGCGGAGCCTCTGGCCACATCATTGAGTACCGCGGTTCCACGATCCGTTCGTTGTCCATGGAGGGCCGCCTTACTCTGTGCAACATGTCGGCCGAGGCTGGCGCAAGGGCCGGTCTCATCGCGCCGGACGAGACCACGATTGAGTTCGTCCGCGGCCGCCGATACGCCCCTGAGGGCGAAGCCTGGGATCAGGCTCTGTGCGACTGGGCTGACCTACACACCGATGATGATGCCCAGTTCGTCCGCACGATCCGCATCGATGCCACTCAGCTGGAACCAACTATCACCTGGGGAACGACCCCGGCGATGAGCGTGCCGGTCAGCGGCCGCGTGCCTACAGCACAAGAGTCGCCGAACCGTGCACAGACCGAGCGCGCGCTTGAGTACATGGGATTATCAGGTGGCGAACGCATAACAGACTTGCCAATTGACCGGGTGTTCATCGGCTCCTGTACGAATTCACGAATCGAGGACTTGCGCGCGGCCGCGAGCGTAGTGGCAGGTCACAAGGTAGCTGACGGGGTGCGGGCGATGGTCGTGCCAGGTTCCATGCCGGTCAAGAAACAGGCAGAGGAGGAAGGACTCCACACGCTCTTCCAGGATGCTGGCTTCGAGTGGCGCGAACCCGGATGCTCGATGTGTCTGGGAATGAACGAGGACGTAGCAGCAGCTGGCGAGAGAATCGCGTCTACCTCCAACCGCAATTTCGAAGGCCGGCAGGGCGCCGGCGCACGAACACACCTGCTTTCACCGGAAATGGCGGCCGCGGCAGCGGTCGCTGGCCATTTTGTTGATGTAAGAGAGGTTCTCTGAATGGAACCCATTACGACCGTCTCCGGACGTGTTATGCCCCTGGACCGTGACGACGTGGACACCGATCAGATCATGCCCAAACAGTTTCTCACCCGCGTCGAGCGCACGGGCTACGGCGAGTTCGTGTTCCACGAATGGAGGCGGGAGCAGGACTTCGTATTCAACGATCCCAGGTTCTCAGGAGCGACAATCTTGGTCGCTGGCCGGAACTTCGGCTCGGGGTCCTCACGTGAGCACGCCGTTTGGGGGCTGCAACAGCACGGGTTCAAGGCCGTGATCGCACCCTCGTTCTCCGACATCTTCGTCGGCAACTGCATCCAAACAGGCCTGGTGCCCGTGCAGACGGATCCTGAAACGTGTCGGACGCTACGACAGATCGCGGAGGACGCACCGGAAACCGAAGTCATCGTCGACTTGCAAGCGACCGAAGTCCGCTGGCCTCGCGGAGCTGCGTCCTTTGAAATCGACCTGCAATCTCGCGAAGCATTGATGCTCGGCCTCGATGACGTCACCCTCATTCTCCACGAGCTCGACCGCATCCGTGACCATGAGGCCGGCCGGCCGGCCTGGATGCCTCACGTCGACAGAGCCACCGCACAATGACCGCCGCGGGCGAACTTCGCCAACTCCTTGCTCGCAAGCAGCTGCTCCGCGCGCCTGGGGTCTTCGATGGCGTCAGTGCCCATGTAGCACGTCGGGCGGGATTCCACGCCGTCTACTTAACAGGCGCAGGTACTGCCGCCTTCGGCTTCGGGCTACCCGACATCGGCCTAGTCACCCAGAGTGAGATGGCCGAGCGCGCCCGCCACATCGTGGAGGCCGCAGGAGTCCCGGTCATCGCGGACGCCGACACAGGATTTGGCTCCCCACGCAATGCCATACGGACCGTGCATGAGTACGAACAGTCCGGCGTCGCCGCGATCCAGTTAGAAGATCAGGTCTTCCCCAAGCGCTGTGGCCACCTAGCTGGTAAAGAAGTTGTTACGGTGGACACCTTCCTCCGCACGCTCGACGCCGCATTGAATGCGCGCCGCGGCGACACAGTCATAATCGCCCGCACAGATGCTTTGGGACCGGAAGGCTTGAATGAGGGACTCAACCGCGCGCACCGTTACGCAGCCGCGGGGGCTGACCTGATCTTCGTCGAGGCACCCCAAACCGTAGAGCAAATTGAACGGATTGCCACGGAGGTAAATGCTCCATTGCTGTTCAACGTCGTACCAGGCGGAACAACCCCTCCTATCGACGACACACGACTTGAAGAACTCGGATTCGCGGTCGCGATCTATCCCGGTGCTCTAATGATGCCAGCAACCACTGCCATGCTCCAGGCAGCCGCCGATCTCACCGGTGCTGCCTATGAAGCGATAAATTCCCCCGCCGACTTATTCCAAGTGGTCGACATTGATTCATGGAAAGATGCCGACGCCTGACGAGTAATCATTACCGGATAGACGTCCTATCTCGCCCTAGTTCTACTCGCAAGCGTTAGGGCGACGTTGGCCAGGAAAGGCGCCCGCAGCAGAATCTGCAAAGGGAAGATGCGGACCCATATCCCCGGCCCTCGAGGACTGAATAAATGTAACGGGCATCTCGGGCGCTGGCAATTAGGGCCTCAGGCGTGGGCCGGCCTTCCTCGAAGTAACCGCCCCCTGATTGAGGACAATGTCGAGCAGGACGCAAACGAGGTCGTTCGTCACTAGTTTGGAGGGCCCAATCGACGGGTAGCGCCAGACGCTATCCGTGAGCGAACCGCCCGCCTGACACGCCTGGTCCCGTAAACGCGGGCGCGGCCCCCGGGTGGACGGCGCCGGGCTCGGGGCGGTGGCTGGCAGGATTAGGTTTCGCGCCGGAGGATGCGGCATTCGTTGGTGAAGAGCATTTTGCGTTCCCCGGTCCGCTGTTCCCGGACCCATGCGATGTTGAATTGCGGCAAGGTGTCCTCCACGTATGCGTTGTAGTGGAGATGTTCGTTTCCCAGGACTTCGACGTGGTCGCCGGGCCGGAGGGCGTCGGAGTCTCGGTCGGTGTCGGTGTTGTCCGTCATGGTGCCATGGCCTTTCTCGGGGTTGCCGGGTGGGCTCGGGGTGAAGGGTGCATGATGAGATCTGCCGACAGGGCCCGCCCGGAGCCAAAATGTCCGGGGAGGCTCCGGTTCCGGATCCGGCGCGGTTCCCGGTCGTACCCCGGCGGAACGGATGCCCGGGCAGCGCCGGCAGGGGGTGATGCCCGGTGCTGCCCGTGGCGGGAGGCATCCGTCTCCGGTGGCGCCGTGGGGGTCGCCCCCGGGTCTCAGGTAGGTGCAGGGTGAGGCAGTCCGGTGTTCCTTACGGGGTTCCCGTGTCGTGCCGCTCGTAAGTCATGCCGTAGGGAACCTCGGGGCTCACGGCGAGGGTATACGCATCGTGGCGGTGCCGGGTGACGAGTACTCCGTATCGTCCGTCCGACACGGCAAAGGAACGCACTTCGTCATGGGTGCCCTCCAGCTGTTCCTGGAGGGCTTCCCAGCCGGTCCCGGCAACTGCCTGGAGGGTGACTTCGTGAATGGAGTCTGTCATGGAGGATCGCTGTTTCTAGGTCAGAAGAATTGAGGCCGGATCAGATGGGTGGTGGTTGATGGCGGCTAAAGCTGGCTTCAGCGGCAGTTGCAGGGCCCGTGTTGTCCTAGGACTCGGGCACAGGGCCGCGTTGGTGGCGCATGTCCTGACACCGGGACCTGGCAGTTGCCGACCTTGCCTTGCGTGTCCGAGTACTGCCGGGCAACACACGGAGGCGGTGCTGTCCTTCCTGACCCCGGTGTCGTCGGCGACTCATGCCCCGGGTTCGACCGCCTCCATCGACAGGCGGCCAAGCGCGAAGGCAGACCGGCTCGACCTTCCGTGGCGGAGGAGGAGACGAATTGCTGCAGCTGTTGGTGGTCCATTCCCAGCCGCCCGGCCATCGGCGCATCGACTTGCTCAGGCCCTCCCGCTTCAGCCTTACAGCTACAGGCGCCCTCCTCGACACATTCCGTCGGCCCGGCATCAGCCCCGTCCTCGCCTCCATGTCCGCGGACCAGCGCCGCGGGCGCGGATTCCCGCGTGTGGGATCCATTCAGAGCTCCTTGAGTGCGGCACCATCGTAGAACTGCCCGGACATGTAAACGTAAAGCATCGGGTCGAGGTCCGAGACCTCCAGGTGGGTGACCCGTGCGATGAACACCGTGTGTGTCTTAGCCTGGAAGCGCTCCTTGATCTCTGCCTCGATCGACGCGGCTGAACCGCGGATGAGCGGGGACCCAGCCGGTCCCGTATGCCAATCGAGTCCGGCGAACTTGTCATCTGCTTTGGAAGCGAACTTGTCGACGGCGGCGCGTTGGGTATTGGCGATGATGTTGATGCCGAGGTGTTCGGACTCGAACAGCGCAGGATAGGTGGAGGACGTCTTCTGTACGCACACGAGGACGAGGGGCGGATCCAATGACACGGGCGTGTAGGCGCTGAGTGTCAGCCCGCGCGGCCGGCCTTCGGAATCGGTGGTTGTCACCACGGTCACTCCGGTCACGAACTTGCGGTTGAACTCTTTGAGTGCCTCGATGCTGGGCCCCTCTTCGGGTTCGCCGGAGCCGGCCTGCGCGCGGGCCGGTTCGAATGCGGACCGCAACCTGGGCGCCCCCAGGTCGGACAGCATGTCTTCACTGAGGTCCCAGGTGACACGCTCACGGATGATCCGTCCTTCACGCAGGACTCCTTGGACGGCGCCACAGGTCTGCAAACTGCGTCCGGTCGCGGGAACATCGCCGAGGGGGTTCAGGAATGTGCCGGTTGCGGACCAGAAAATCGCAAAGTCGTCGTCGTCTACGACGATCTTATCGACGGTCGTCCGCAGGTCGGGGATCGCGGCCCGCATTTCGCGGACCTCCACTTTCAGCTCAGCGAGGCCCGAGGTGTGTCCTGAATCCGCGTTTTCGAGCGCATAGTCCGGATGAACGATGTCATCCAGGGCGTCCGCGTTGCCATGATTCCAGGCAGCGTCCCAGACGGAGCACACAAGTTCCTTGAAGTCCGACATTTTCCACTCCTTACTCTGTCCCAGAGAAGGCGGTGGACACGATGTTTCTCGATTTGTGGACACGCCGTTTCTCCATTTGTAGGTGTCGTTGCTGGTAAGTCTCCTGCCACGACCTCCGAACATTACTGGTTGTTTGGAGGTCGGGCAGGAGACTTGCCCCCAGCGGGCTAGGCCGAGACGCCGGTGAGGGCCCTCTCTTCTTCGGTCTGCTCACTGGTGGTCAGCATTGGTGCGATCACTTCGTTGTAATAGGACTCGGGCACCTCTGCTTCGCTGTTGGCGATGAGTTCGGTAAAGTCCCACTTCTTGAGCAGGTGGCCGTTGCGGAATACCGGCTTGAGCAGATTCTCCTCTGGAGAAACCGAGTCGCGCCGAACGGTTTGGTACTCGCCGTCCACTTTGACCAACGCCAGGCGCCCTGCCTTCGAGACCTTGAAGCCGGCACCTGTGGGCGTCTTGGCGATGTCGCGCCATTCTCCATTGATCCGGACTGCGTTGGCCTTCTGGCCGAAGTTCATCGTGTCCCGATCGCAGTGCTGTAGCAGGCCGCCGCCCATCCCGAAGAGGACGTTCTCGGCCGAGAAACCGCGGCGCTCCATCTCGGTTAAGATGCTCCGCAGGCTCTCGAACGTTATGCCGTCGCCCTGAACCACGCGAATGCAGGGAGGCAAGACCTTGAACCCCTTGGAGTTTGTCTCGAAGCCGAAGGCGTCCATCAGCCACTGGGTCGTATCAGCGGTCACCTGTACCGGGTCGCCCGAGTCCGGCCGCGCTGCCACCATGCCCGGGAAGTTCCGGATCTCCTCGCGGAGGTCTCCGCCGATGATGTTCTTGACGCAGTTCTCGTGGTCGTAGGTGTCGGTGAGCAGCAGCACGACCCCCTTGTCGCGGTGCACGTTGAGCATGTTGCGCAGTGCGTCGACCTCGTGGTCCCGGCCCCAGGCCGTGAAGCTGGCGTGCTCAGAGTTCGGGCCGGAGTTCGATGGTGCGACGGCGTTGTAGTACTTCTTTGCCCCGATGATGCCCGGCGTGGTGTCGCTCTGGCTGAAGTTCACCAGGTGCGCCAGCCCGCCCAGCGCCGCGGACTGCTGTGAGCTGACCCCGCGTGCGCCGTAATCGTGCAGCATGTGGCGCAGCAGTTCGGGATGATCGGAGGTGCGATCTAGTGCTGTCCTGATGATCTGCTTGGCCAGCCAACTGATCGTGCCGACTGTCGTCGGATACCACACCGCGCGGAGAAGCGCGGTCTCGAAGAAACTGGTGGCCCAGTAGTACTTGGGGTCCGTGTTGGTCAGCTGGACCAACACGTTGCGTGCGGGAAGCACAGTGCCTTCAGCGACGGCCTCGATCTCGACCGGAAGGTATCCTCCGTGGTCATTGAGGATGCCGAGCCAGTTTTCCCGGTTGAAGTGCATACCCTGCTCGCGGATCGCGTGCTCCGCGTAATCGATGTCCTCAAGGGTGATCGGGCGCATCAGGTACTCCCGCAGGAAGGCCTGTAGCCCGACAAACATCGTGACCGGGTACTCGCCGCCACGGGACTCAATGTAGCTCGAGATGTACTCGGTGCCGGGAGGATACAGCGGGTAGTGGCAGTGCTTGTAACTGTCGGTGTTGTAGATGAGGTTGTCGAATTCTCCACTAAGAGCCATGCGAACAGCCTTCCTTGTTGAGGGGATTGTGTTGGAACCGGGCTCCCACCCCGGTGTTAATGCAGAGCTCCTGCACCTTGCTCGCCCGACTCGCCCAAGCGTCCGCAAACAACGGATTCCGCCTGGGCCGTTAGCGGCTGCATCGGCTCCACAGTGTGCTCTAAGACACAAATCATTATCGATTCAAGTTTAGATGTCAATAGTTTGACTGGAGGCAGTTTTTACCGCGATTTCACAACGAATTTACATACCGAAACGTGGGTAGAAACGATTCGAAATTTCTATTTCATGGGTTGGTAGCCGCGGGAGGACGCCAGTAAGCAAGGGTTCCGGGCGCGCGGGAGACGCCGGTCCCCTACCCCGGAGCGACCGGCGGTCCGAGGCGGCCCTTGGAGCTCCTGGCGCAGGCGCTGCCGCGCCTTGGCGGCCGCCTGGTTCGACTAGGTGACCAGATGGAACCTGTCGACGGAGGCCGCAGTCCAGGGCAGCCATAACGCCTTGCGGAGCGCCGCCGATGGGTTGATCACAACCGTCTCGACCCCTCGGGCCTCCAAGTAAGCGGGCCGACTAAGAGCCGTTTCCCACGCCCTCGGCTGTCGCGGCCGTCCACGATGCCAAGCACGCGGTCCGTGTTCAAGTCCACGGTCGTGGTCATCAACGGCTCGATCCGCATCCATGGGTACGACTCGTCGGCGGACAGAACAGGGAGCGGTACTCGTCGATCCCGAGCGCTTTGGGGCCAGTGCATCCACGTCCGGCAGCGTTGCTGCCGGACGTGCAGGAGCTGACCGGGCCAGCCGCCACGAGACCCCCGTCCCGTGCGCGGCGGTCGCCGCAGCCGCGGCCCAAGCCGACCACGGCATCGACGAGCACGCACGGCAGCCGCGCCGTTGAACGCGCGCGGAGAGGGGCACCTGGTCATGGCCTCGGTGAACGACCCGCGGCCTCAGGCCGGCTCGTCCCAGAACCACCGTTACTTGCGGCAGAAGACCGCGGCGGGACCGGAGACCGGGATGTCGTGAAGAGGCCCGAAGCGTCGGTCCTTGGCCCGTGCCGAGACGACGCCCGCAGGACGGGACGGAAGCCGTTCGGACTCCGCAACTGCCTGAGGGAACGCCCCAGTGCCGTAAGGACGCGGGTATCCTGACAGGTTGAAGATCAACGCTGGCAGTATCCGGGATGCCCCGCCGCAGACTCGGTCAAAGGCTCGTGGCTCCTGACAGTGACGGATGCTTAGACACCACCCGTCCAGCAGAACCGCGAGTCCCAGCTGCGGTACACGCCAAATTCCCAACGGGCTGCAGGAAGTCCATTCCAGGACCGGTCCTACGCGCTGGCCGTCGAATGTTATGGTCGGCCAAGTCGCAGGACTTGCTGGTGGATCATTCCCGGCGGCTAGTCCAATATCCGGCTTCTGTCAGCCCAGGAGTTTTCCGCCGTGCCCCCATCGTGACGGCGCAACACCGTGCAGGATGACTGCGGTGTCGTTTGCCGCATCCTCACCGACCACGGAGGCAACCGCCTGTGTTAGGGCATCGACCATCTGTGGTCTGAACGTCTCGTCGTCAAAACGGGTATCAAAGAATGTCGCTTCAATATGAGGCATGATTCGTAATCTCCTTGTTCTTGTAGTTCGGGGCGGTGATTGATCAGGCGATCCGTGCCGTCAGTGGCTTCTGTCAGCCCAGGAGTTTTCCGCCGTACCCCCATCGTGACGGCGCAACACCGTGCAGGATGACTGTGGTGTCGTTTCCCGCATTCTCACCGAGCACGGAGACAACCGCCTGTGTTAGGGCTTCCACCATCTGTGGTCTGAACGTCTCATCGTCAAAACGGGTATCAAAGAATGTCGCTTCAATATGAGCCATGATTCGTAATCTCCTTGTTTTTGTAGTTCGGGGCGGTGGTTCATCGAGCGTTTCCGTGCCGCCCCGACGGGTGTTGGTATTGGATCAGGGCCTGGCAGGGCGAGTGGCAACCTCGGAGTGAAGGTCGAGAATCTCCGAAGTGGCGCGCAGAAACGCGCTGAGGTCGCGTCCAGCCCGCACGACGTGTCTGATGTTGGACTGCTGACCCAGGCGGCTGACATCGCTGAGGACGTTTCCGTCCACGATGACGACATCTCCTACGGCACCTGCCCGCAGTGCGCCAAGATCTGGTCGGCCTAGCAACGAGGCTGCGGTCGTAGTAGCAGTGGCGAGAGCTTCGTCGGCCGACATGCCATGCTCCACGTAAAGTTCGAGTTCCCGTGCGTGCGCACCGAACGGGCACAGGGTCCCCGAGGAGTCCGTACCCATGACCACCTTGACCCCGGCCTCACGCGCCAGTGCGAACGACTTGAGGGTGCGGTCGTGGGCCTCCCGGAGGTCGGCCACCCCCTGAGCGCTCAGACCGCGGCCCGTTCCCTCGCGCTGGCACCAGTCATTGAAGGACATAGTGGGCACAAGGAAGGTTCCCCGCTCGGCCATCTCGGCTGCGGTGTCTTCATCCAGATACGAGCCGTGCTCTATGGAATCGACGCCTGCCGCGAGGCTGCGCCGGATGCCTTCCGTGGACAGTGCATGGGCCGCGACCCGGAGATCCAAATCGTGCGCGGTCTCGACGATGGCAGTCAGCTCCGCGACACTGTAATTGGGCCAATGTGGCTGTTCGCCTTTCGACATTCCTCCACTGGCCATGACCTTGATGAAGTCCGCGCCTTCTTTGGCCTGGAGGCGCACCAGCTTGCGGCACTCTTCCACACCGTCCGCAGTGTCCCACTGCTCCCGCAGGGTGTACGGCGGGTAGAACAGATCACCATGACCGTTGGTCATGGTGATCCACCACGGCGCGACCAGGAGCCGTGGTCCAACGACCAGACCAGCATCGATGAAATCGCGCAGCTCGATCTCACCGACACCCCGATGTCCCATGACCCGCAGTGTCGTGAATCCGGCGGCGAGGGCCCGATGGGCATTCCGCTGTCCGTGCAGCAGCTTTCCGGGCTTGCTCACCTGGCCACGGAACATGTCGCTCGGAAGCACGTTGTGGTGATCCGAGTTCGTCGTCAGATGAACGTGGGCATCGATCAGTCCTGGGATGACAGTGCACCCGGTCGCGTCGAGGCGAGGAGTCCCCGGCGGTACGATGCCTTCTCCGGCTGGACCTGCGTGGACCACAACCCCGGCCCGGATGTAGACCAGCCCGTGCTGATGATGCTCGTGCGGCCCTGACCAGACCAGCCCGCCTTCGACGGCAATATCACCGGCCATCACACCGAGCCCGCCTTCACGGCCGCTGCGCCTCGGTGAGCCCGGCGGATGTCCTTGGTCCACGCCGCCGCTATGCCGTACCGCCGCGCGGACCCCGACTCGACGAGTTCACCGCCGGTCAGCATCCGAAAGGTCTCCAGATCTGTCATTTCTGCAATCCTCCTCAGAAGGTATGGTTCTTGCCACCGAAGACCGCACTCACCGAGTCATCGGTGAAGATCCGGCGGATCGAATCCGCGAGCAGCGGCGCACAGGACAACACATCGATATTGGAGGGGGCGCCGGCGCGCAGAGGGATGGTGTCCGTAACGACGACCCGCTCGAACGGTGACGTCGCGAGGTTTTCGAATGCGCGGCCGCTGAAAACGCCATGGGTTGCCGCGGCGAACACTCGTCGTGCACCTGCGCGGTTGAGTGCTTCGCCTGCTGCGCATAGCGTCCCCGCAGTGTCGATGATGTCGTCGATGACTATCGCGGTCTTCCCGCGGACGTCACCGATAACCGTATTGATCTCGGCTACCTGCTGTTGCGGGCGTTCCTTATCCAGAATCGCCAGGCCGGCACCGATCTGGCTGGCAAACTGCTTGTTAAGCTTCACACGGCCCGCATCCGGGGCAACGATGACGAGATCATCGTCCAGGCCAGCGAAATAGTCACCGAGGATCCCCAGGGCCGTCATATGGTCGACCGGGATGCTGAAGAAGCCCTGCAGCTGGCCGGCATGCAGGTCCATCGTCAACACGCGGTCCACCCCCGTCACTTCCAGAGCACGCGCCACCATTCGCGCCGAGATGGGCTCCCGCGGAGCGGACTTCTTGTCCTGGCGCGAGTACCCATACCAAGGTGTCACCGCGATCACGCGGTGAGCACTCGCACCAACGGCAGCATCAACCATCACCATCAATTCGATAAGTGCATCGTTCGCGTTCATGCCGGTCTCGGGGTTTGCGCACATGGGTTGGATGATGAACACGTCCGCACCACGGATCGATTCGTCGAACCTGCTGTACACCTCCCCGCTGGAGAAGGTCTTGAGAGTCACTTTGCCGAGCTCGATATCCAGCAGGTCGGCAATGGCACCTGCCAGACGCTGGTTCGACCGGCCGGAGAAGACCATGAGCCGCTTGTGGGACCCCAACTCTAGTGAGGCGCTCATGCCTTGACCACTCCCCGGAGTCCTGCACATCCGTCCAACCGGGCCGTTCCGTCCGTGGACCGATCAGCGACTTGCCGGGCCGTCTGCAGCCCCACTTTCGCACCATTCCTGCACAAATACATGGTAGAAACCTTTCTAATCCTTGTTCCGACACTTCAACGTGTTGAAGAGGAGAGGCGGCGCTTTATCCGTGTGCGGCCAGTGCGGCTTCGATCTCCGATGATCGGGGCATGCCTGTGCGCGCTCCGGTCGACTCGACCGACAACGTCGCGGCCGCCACGCCGCGGCGGGCCGCGCTAATAACGGGTTCCCCCGCTGCCAGGCTGGCGGCGAACACACCGTTGAAGGTGTCGCCGGCGCCCGTCGTGTCTGCTACTCGGCGTGCGGAACCAGCCGGCACCCGGGTGCTGGACCCGTCAGGATCACACACCAGTACGCCGTCCCCGCCCATGGTCACGACAACAGGCGCCCTGGAATGGGCTGCGACCTTCGCCGCCATGACCTCGGCCGGCGGATTGCCGGACTCTCCGAGCAGGCGGTAGAAGTCTCGCAGTTCACTTGAGTTCGGCGTGATGATCGGCGCCAGATCGAGGAGTTCGCGCAGGCTGGGTTCAACTGGCGCCGGATTCAGCACACACAGGCACCCCTGCTTTGTTGCGGCCTCGACGGCCGCAGTGACTGCCGCAGCCGAGATCTCCGTGCTGACCAGAACACAGCCAGCCCACCCACGCGCTCGTGCCATTGCGGCACTGACATCCTGGGGTGTCATCGACGTGTTGGCACCTGCCGCTACTGCGATCTGATTCTCACCGGAGGAATCTACGACGATAACTGCCGCCCCGGTAGCGCATCCGGGCTTGACCGCGACATCGGTGAGGTCGATCCCTTCGGCGCGCAGCTCGGCCAGTGCACCAGTCCCGAGATCGTCATCTCCGACGGCGCCGACGTACCGGACGTCCGCGCCGGAGCGCACCGCTGCAACAGCCGAATTGCCGCCCTTCCCGCCGCCGTGACGCCGCAGGTCGGACCCCACAACGGTTTCGCCAGGCCCGGGCAGCCTGGGCGCTGCGACCACCAGGTCGACATTCAGCGCCCCGATGACCAAGAGCCGGCCCTTCATACCGCGTCCCCCGGAGTGCAGACCGACTCTCTCAGCTGCAAGGTCGTCGGCAATTCGGTGATTGTGTCCGCCTGGGAGCCGTCCAGCAGATCGAACAGGAGGGACGCGGCCTGCAACCCCATCTCGTGCGCCGGCTGGCGCACGGTGGTCAGCCGCGGCGTGAGGAATACCGAGAGCGGCAGGTCATCGAACCCGATGATGCTTACATCGGCGGGCACCTGCAACCCCATCTCACGGCAACATTCCATCGCTCCGACAGCCAGCAGGTCATTGGCACAGATCAAAGCTGTGGGGCGAGGGTCCGCGGAGAGAAGCTGGGCCGCCAACTTCTGTCCGGACTCATGTTCGTAGTCCCCGGCAAGGACCGGGATCGAGTCCGGGTCGATACCCGCTCCGGCGAAGGCCTCGCGATAACCGGCCAGGCGTTCTCTCGCCGTCCACAGGGCGGGTGGACCGCTGATCACCGCGACCCGGCGGTGTCCCTGGGCCAGGACGTGGGCAGCGACCTCGCGTGCCCCTTTGCGGGCAGTGGAGACGACTGCAGGAAGCCCTGATCCAGGGATCTGTTCGTCGACCAGTACGACGGGTCCGGACCGGGCGATCTCATAGATGGCGGCAGGAATTGAACCGGTCCCGGACAGGTAGATGACCCCGTCGACGCGTTGGCTGCGCAACAGCTCGGCCTGCCTCTCCTCGGGCAGCTCCGCGGCTGTGGGTACCACCAGGGCGACCAGGACGTCCCTGGACGAGGCCGCCTCCTGCACCCCTTTGGTGACCATGGCGAAGAACTGGTTGGTCAGGTCTGGTACGACCATCCCGATCGTCGACGGGCCGCGACGCTTGAGTTTGCGTGCCGACTCGTTGGGCGCATACTCCAGGAGCCGCACGGCGTCGAGAACACGCCTTCGACGCGCGGGCGCGACCGGTCCGGTGTCGTTGAGCACATAACTGACTGTGCTCAACGACACTTGGGCGTGCGCTGCGACGTCCTTCATCGTGGGGCGCCGCTGATTCAACTGTGTCACGTTACTCCGTCTAAACCCTCGATGCCTGTTCCGCAAGCGCCCGTGCTGCCGGCACCTGTGCGGCCCAGGACAGCATGGACGTCCACATCCCGGCATAGTGCGGCCAATCCAGAAACTCCCGGGGTGCCCAATGCGGAGCCAGGTCGGAAGCGAATGCTGCCGTCCGGCCTCGACCGTACTCACCGACCACCAGCATCGGATCCTCACCTACCCGTGCAACGACAGTGGCGTCCGGCTTTGCAATGAGCCGGTTGTAGCCAAGCAGCTGCGGCCACTCGGACGGTGTCCCCCCGAGGACCGGGTGCTCCGGCTCGCAGACTTCCACCTCAACCCCCTCCGACCTCTCGACGCGGTCGTCGTACGGCAACATCGTCACCGGCAAAGGGCCGGCGAGCGGACTCATCCCATATCGGCCCTTGCCGTCGATCCCTGTGAAGGAAAGGTATCCTCCGATCATAACCAGTCCGCCACCCCGCTGTACGAAGTCCGCCACCAGCCCGAGCCGGTTCGGCGACGCCTCCGACCGCAGGAAGGTCTCGTCCGGCAGCAGGAAGGAGTTGGAACCGATGTCCGAGATCACGACCACATCGAACTCGTCGAGTTCCTCAGCGGACCGGGGGAACTTTAATGTGATCTCGTGACCGCGGACATAGGTGACTTCGTAACCTGCGTCTTCCAGGCACCCGAGGAAAACCCCCGCACCCTCCTCATATTCCGTCGAGTGAAACTGGTCGAAGCCTTTCATATGGATCGTGTGCTTGATCCACGACTCTCCTACGAACAGAACCTTAATCGACGATCCAGACGTGCTCATCTACCTTCAACTCCCTTACGTTACATACTCTCTGTTCGACTTAGCGATCAGTTGGCGACCTAGCGAGTACGCCTCGCGGATGTCGGTCCCCACGTACCGCGTCGCTGCCAGCGCCTCCAGTTCTGGAGTCGGGTTTACCGCGACCGTGTGCGGCAACGAAGCGAAAAGGCCAAGGTCACTCGAAGAGTCCCCGTAGGCCACGCACTGCTGCGCACTCAAATTCCGAGTCGCGAGAGCTGACTCGGTGATCGCAACCTTCGTCTCCGCCAGCAAGGTGGCGGACTCCGACAGCGGGAGGCCTAGCTCCACTGCCGAGCCATAGGTCTCGTGGGCACCCCAGCGTTCGAGCAGGCGAACGAAGAACGCTGGTGACTGCGAGATTACGATCACCGCTTCGCCCCGAGAACGGATATCCGCGAACGTTTCCACGATGCCGGCCATCCACGGTGCGTTGTGAAATGCCTCGTCGATGTCAGCAGCGCTTGCGTCTTTGCACATATCGAGAAGCCGCAACCAGAACTCGGTATCGGTGATTTTCCCCTCGAACCAGAGTTCCTCGATCTCCTGTCCCCCTTCGAGGTGGCCCAGGCTGCGGGCCAACTCGATGGTGGCAGTACTCCGGAGGAGGGTGCCGTCCATGTCAAAGACATGGAGACATCGGGCGGCGCCCTCCTCGCTGGAGTTGCTCACTGTGGATTCCGATCTGGACTTAGGCAGGTGCATGACGGGGCTTCTCGTCGAAGACCATTGTCTTGTTCTCCAGGTACGGGAGCAGACCTGCGACGCCGCCCTCACGGCCGATGCCGGATTGTTTGAATCCACCGAACCCGATCCCGAAGTCCGCCCGGTTGCCGTTCTGACCGACCGTCCCGGCGCGCAGACGCCTGCCCACCTCTCGCGCCCGGTCGGCATCGTGAGTGAAAACAGCCGCGTTGAGCCCGAACACCGTATCATTTGCGATCCGGATCGCATCCTCCTCGTCCGCCGCCGGGATGACCGACATCACGGGCCCGAAGATCTCCTCCTGAGCGATTTTCGAGGAGTTGTCGACGTTCCCGAACACAGTCGGCTCGACGAACCAGCCCCGGTCGAGGTCTTTGGGCCGCCTGCCTCCGGTAGCGAGTGTTGCACCTTCGGCTCTACCTATAGCGACGTAGCCTTCGACCCGCTCACGCTGTCGCTGGGTGGCCAACGGCCCCATCCCGACGCCGGCATCGAACGGATTCCCGATCTTGACTCGGGAGAAGCGGTCCGCAAGCGCCTCGACCATGTCGTCGTGCCGATGGCGCGGTATGACGACACGGGACAGCGATGCACAGATCTGCCCGGAGACGAAACATCCGGCGCTGGCCAGGTTTTCAGCCGCCTCGGCGACGTCCATGTCCTCGAGGATGACAGCTGCGGACTTGCCTCCCAGCTCAAGCGAGTATCGGCCGATCCGGTCGCCCATAATCCCTGCGATGGTTTTTCCGACCGCCGTTGAACCGGTGAAGGAGATCTTGTCCACGCGATGATCGCGCACGAGCGTCTCGGACGCCTCTCGATCGGCGGCGAGCACATTGACGACACCGTCGGGCAGCCCGACCTGCTCCGCGATCTCCGCCATCACGTACGCAGCACCGGGAGCCTCGGGCGACGCCTTGATGATCACAGTGCATCCGGCGAGGAGCGCCGGGGCGAGCTTGTACGCGATTAGCGGCATCGGCGTATTCCAGGGGATGATCGCTCCGACAACTCCCACGGGCTCCCCGACGAGCATGCCGAAGCCTTCGCCCGAGCTGGTCGGCGCTGCCTGTTCGAAGGGGAACCGATCAGCGAGATCCGCATAAAAGGAAAAGGCTGCCGGGACTTCCTTCATGACGGTCGGCACCAGGTTGGCGAGGATCCCCGACTCACGGGGCCACAATTGGACCAGATCGTCGGTCCGCTCGGCCACAGCCTGAGCGATCGCTCGCAGGTACTCGGCGCGCTGGCCCGGCGACATCCGTGGCCATGGACCCTCGTCGAACGCCCGACGGGCTGCCTCCACAGCCCGTGCGATATCGGCTGCTCTGGCTTCGGCGACGGTGAAGTAGAGTTCCTCCGTTGCTGCTTCGATCACGTCGATCGTGGCCGTTGACGACGGGTCGACCCATTTTCCGCCAATATAGAACTTCCCCGAATTCGCAATGGGGGCTTTACGCAATTGCTCAGTCATGGGTAGTGCTCACCTCCGTCTGCTTGTGGTAGCAGTGCTTGTAGTTGTCTTGGTTACCGATCGAGCTGTTAGGGAATCGCATATCTGTTGCCCGTTCCAGATTTAACTAGGGCTTGGAATGGCCACGGATCGTGAGATCAATCCGAGACCGCCAGCATTTGGTCGAAGGGTGTGGAATCGATGATCCGTCTGCGAATGGATTGGTAGAGGGGACCGCTCACTTCACGGCTGGCCAACGCTGATGCCCAGTGAGGATCAGCAAGAAATGCCCCCCACTTGCGCTCCAGTTCGGCCAGGTCGGAAAACCGCATCGTGTAGACGAACTCGTTGTAGGAGTTGTCACCGATGCTGGTGCAACCCATCTGTGAGATCTCCATCCCGTGCTTGCCGAAGAGTGGAATGACGGCTGTGTGGAACAGGTCAACGACGTCTCCGAGCCGCCCCGGCATCGGAACGTACTCGCGTATCTCATATATCAATTGCTGATCTCCTCGTGCTGTCCAGAAGGCCACCCACCGCGGCCGAGAAAATGGCGTCCACCTCTTCCAACCGCTCAGGAAGGGCAGAGGCCGGTCGAGCGAGCTGGTTCTATTTCCGAACTGGTTCTAATCGGCGAAGGCGGGAAGAACCTCCGCAGCCATCATTTCCATGTTCTTGATGACCGCGTCGGTGGGCATGCCGTTCGCTACCAGGCACGCGAGGTGGTCCACTCCCATTGCCTCGTAGGTCTTGAACCGCTCGATCATGCGATCAGGGGTGGTTAGGACCGGATCAGCGTACTTTTCGAGCAGATTGTCCTTCGGGAAGGAATGTTCTGTGGGCCGCATCTTCCCGCGGGTAACAAAGTCACGGCTCTCGCCCACGTCACGGGTGGCGAGGCGCTCCTCGCGCGTCTCGACCGTGCCTTCACCCTTCACGAGAGCGATGTAGTGGTTGTACTCGTTCACAATATCGTCGAAGTACTCCAGCGCCTCCTCCTCTGTGCGGCCGACCCAGGTGTGGCGGAGCACCATGACCTCACCCCGAGGCAGCCCGGTCTTAGCGATCTCGTCGTTGTAGCTCTCGAGCAGCTCCTCCAGGTCGCCGTAGGGCTCGAAGTTCCCGTAGTTCGGCGCTGTGATCAGGTTCAGGCCCTGTTGGGCGACCTTGCGTACCCCGTCCGTGCTCTGCGACGCGACCCAAATGTCGGGATGCGGCTTGGTCGTCGGCTTCGGAACCAACGTGGTCGGCGGGAACGAGAAGAACTGGCCGTCATGGGATACGTCATCCTCCGTAAACAGTCGGCGGATGATCCCTAGTGCTTCCTCGTAGAGCGGACGCTGGTTTTCCGGCTTCACGCCGAGGCGGTCGAGCTGAAACCGGCTGCCACCGCGAGCGACACCGATGCCAATCCGACCGGGCGCGAGATGATCCAGCAGGCTCATCTCCGAGGCAACCAACAGCGGATTGTACGCCGGCAGAACGACCACGCCCGGCACAATCCTCAACCGCTTGGTGCGCGTTGCGGCGACTGCTGCGAACATCATTGCCGAGGGGTTGCTCACGTAGTTCTGAAACTGGTTCTCATTGATCGTGATTCCCTCGAACCCCAGTTCCTCGGCGGCGTCGACGATCCGGATCATCCCGTCCAAGACCTCCGACCAAGGTCGAGTCATGTCCGGATAGAAGAACGGGGTCGTCACCCAGAATTTCAGTGCCATCTTGTGCTCCTCGGCTGTGTTCGCTTCTTTAGAACGGGCTGTACAGATTGCCAAGCGCTCGACTGCTGGCCGCACAAGGCAGCCCCGGGCCGAGCGCTCACGACGCTGATCGCGTCAAGACCGGCGTAGACGTTTTCGGCGCCACAGTGCTCAGCACGCCGGTGCGAGTTGCACCCTTCCACAGGCAGGGCCCCAAATCAGATCCGTTGGGACCACCGAACCTGATCGAGTATAAACGCTTCTCTAAAGGCTTCACTGAACGCACGTTCCTTGACGTCGGTGTAGGGTTTCCCCGCCAATTTGCAGGGCCACCGTGTGCCTCTTGCACACAAAGTGATCCTATTCATAAGCGGTGTTATTGCGCAACCCTCGGAAGGTTTCTATTTTATGCCGCAGTCTGCCGATCTTAGGTCGGCGCCGCACCATCTCTGACCAAATAAGCCTTGAAACGACGGGAAGTGCCGCCAGCGAGACCGGGCCGACTCCGAAATAGAAACGATTCTAGTAAGGAGTGTCGTAGCCCCAGTTCCGCCTGCAGGGGACGGGTGGCAGCGTGCGCACTCCGGACAGGCCCTCATGGAAAGGACGCGGACTACCTCGGCCGAGACCGGATCAGCACCGGACCGGGCCGCGGGCCGGCATCACCGGGCCGGACAGCACAGGTGCGCGAGGTTACCGGGCTGGTGCGGGACACTACGGAAAACCGGTCCATGACCACTCCCGCCGCTGTTCTTTATCAGTGCCTTGCGTGTCTCTAAGCACGGCCTGGCCCCGGGGGCCCGAACTGCTCTACCTTGGGGGCGCTTCGAGGTTGACACCCCTGGCCGCCGGCGACTCCCGCCTACGGAGAGCGCGATGCTCAGGAGATGGTGTGGTTTGGTTACCGCCCTGAATACCACCCTGGACGTCCGGGAATGCCGCTTTCCTGTTGGCCCTGGTCACCGCGGGCTTGGAGAGGGACGTACTGGGCATCGGCTACGATGCCTTTAGCGACGTCGAGCGCGAGGCCCGTCACAGCCCCCCACCCGCGCCCCTACTTCAAGAACAGCGTCCTGGAGATCTTCACCAGGGCAATGCGCACTAGGTTCGGCAACGTCATGCGGACATACTTGCGTACCTCACCCCGGGCTTCGCGCGCGTCGACTTCCAGGAGGTCATCCGCAACAACCCCAGCCCGAATGAGTACGGCCGCGCGCGGCTGGGTCATTTTCCGTGCGCCCCTCTTGCGGAACTCAGCGTGGCTTCGGTGCTGGTATCCCAGACTCCTTCCTGTAAGGGCATCATCGCCTCACGATCCTCTGGAAAGGGGGAAAAAGTCAGCCCTGGGACTCCTCGGATCCGGCTGGCCTCGATCTCGGCGAGGATCTATGCTCCTGCGTAACCGACTACACCGCTGGTTCGCCGGGCGAGCGTGAGCTCCCCGAATCACGATGGGGGATCGGGAACGCGCAGCATCATGACGGGGCCGGCCTGCCGGTGTCTAGGAACGGACTTGCTTGGCCCACTGCTTGCCCGGCGGCCGTCGCGGTGGGGCGCTGGCAGTGGGGCTCTCCAGCACAAGGCATACAGACCGCTCCTCCGGAGCAGGACCGATCTTTCCTCGGCGTGCTGTTGATCCTTCCGCAATTCAAACAGCAGCGACATCGAACCTGCGTGCTTCACTTCCCCCGAGAATGTCGAAGAAGTTGGTGAGTACCTCGGACGCGCGGGCTGCGCTGACCACGTCGATGACTGGGATTGGACCCGACGGGTCGTGTACGGCGTCCTCTCCGGACATGTCGCGTCGATCGACGAGGGTTTGTCCCCGCGCGGCGCCGGGTGACAACACCACTTGCACCGGCCAGCGCTCGATGGTGAACGCTTCGGGCGCAACCATGACACATAGGGCGCCGGCGTCGCCGATGGCATCGTAAACAACCACCGACCCGTTCGAAGGATCCTTGACCTTGAAGTCGAGCAGGCGACCGGCGGTCTGGCGGATGGGATTGGACGAGGCACACAGCTCCGCGATCTGCTCCGCACTGGTCCTCATCCCCCAGAGAACGTCCCAGCCATACATGGTCAGCGGGATCCCGCTGGTCAGCACGATGTCTGCCGCCTCCGGGTCATGCCAGAAATTGAACTCTGCGACTGGCGTCGCATTGCCGATCGTGGCTGATCCACCCATAAAGATAATCCGCTTGATCTGGTCGGAGACCTCCGGATACATTCGCAGCAGCAGCGCGAGGTTGGTCATCGGTCCCAGGGCAAAAATAGTCAGCGGCTCGTCGGCGTCCAGCAGGCACTGCCGCATCAAATCAACAGCATGGATCGGCTTGACGCTCCTGTCGCTGACAGGCAGATCCACATCTCCAAGTCCGTACTTGCCATGAATCCAGGACGCGTCCCGGGGCGGCTCGATAAGGGGGCGTCGAGCGCCGAGTGCCACAGGGATGGGCGGAGCGTCAACCAAATCGAGAATTTTCAGGGTGTTGCCGACGACATTCTCCAGATTGGTGTTTCCCGCAATGCAAGTGATCGCGCGAACATCGATGTCAGGATGTTGCACCGCGAACATGATAGCCAGGGCGTCGTCCCGGCCGGTGTCGACGTCGAGCAGTATCTGATGTCTCATGGTGTGCGAATCCCCTATTGATCATGCTGCCGGGCTCGGCAAAGGTGCCTGTAGATTGCTTCCGTCGTGGGCGGCGCACAGCCGGCCGGATGAGGTGACAAGAACCGGGAGAAATGTTCCGAAGTTTCCGAATGTGAGTCCGTACTAGGCCTCACTTGGAGGCACGTTCCTCGATGTCCGGTATCGGTTTTCCTGCCATCCGATGACTCGGCAAAGCCGCCGGGCGCCTCTTGCCCACGAAGTGATACTAGTCATAGTCAAATCTATCGCGCAACCCTTGGAAGGTTTCTAATATGTCCCCTCAGAAGCGCTAATCCTGCCTTGCCCGCGCCGCTCGTCACTTAGTTTGCAGCGGTAACGCCAGGTTAATTGCACGCCCTACGAACCGGACGCTCCGAATAGAAGCGATTCTGTTCCAAGCTGCACCCAGCCCTGCATACATCACGGGTGCGGCATGGAATACTATGTAGTTCCTAGTGATTTAGGGCACTTCTACTCGAGAACGTTAGGCGCTTCCCTATAAGTCCAAGGTCACCGTCTTTGGCTCCTTGCCTCTCCGCCGAGGCGATGCGGGATTGTGCGGTGTGTATGTGAAAGGACCAGAATATGTCCAGCACAGTCCCGCGGCAGAGCCGCCATGGCCGAGGGCAGAATATGGGTTGGAGGGCGATTTTCAAAGGCTGGCTGACAGGGACTGAGACAGTCGAACGGTCCGCCGGCAGGGCGGAATCAAACACTGGCATCAGCCGTGGAATTTCAACCATGCTCCCGAGCGGGAGTCTCTTCAGCACCATCTATGCCGGACGTCGCATTCCCTGCCCGGACCGGCTGGACACGCCTACATCGGAAAACAGTTCGAAACGAACTTCCTGATCCGTTCCTCAGCGGAGTGGGACGATGCATTAAGGGGCTTTCCTGCGATCTCCACTAGTAGTCCCGTCCTGCGTCTCCCGTTGCCCCTCTCGGAAGCGCCGGGGAGCCCAGATAGGGATGCTGACGCCAAAGTGCGGCGACCAGCCGGCGCCGGTGATCATGCATAAGTCCACGTCCTCCGGGCAGGCGACGACACCTCCGTCCAGCAGGAACCCGGGCACCGTCACCTTTACCGGACTCGCACATCGGGGAACCAGCCGTTTGGGGCTTTTTGGGGTTCCATGTGTTCGGGGTCGCGGTGCTTTTGCATGTCGCATTTGTAGAACGGCCCGCGTGGGTCGAGGAGCACGCTCATGTGGTGGTCTGCGTGGTCTTTGAACCAGACACTGATACCGGTGGCGCCGTCGAGTCTAAGGTGTTCCCAGGCCCGCCACAGCGCTTCCACACGGGAGACAGCTTCCGGGTGGAAATACCATTCGAGGCACCATTTGGCTGCGCGGCCGTCGACATCGCGGACATAGGTAGGGAGTAGCTGCTCGTGCAGGAACTCTTCGGCTGAGCCGTACACCAGCTCCGGGGGCTTCTGCTCCTGACCTGAGTCAGCGCCAGTTTCCTCTACGTCCGAGCTGGGAGCTTCGCTGAATCGGCCGATGTCGATAGTCATGCCCTACTCCCCTACCCGGTCACCCACGGATTCGCGTTCGCCGCCGCTGCCACCGGCGCTGGTTCTTCCTCCGGCTGCGGGCTGTACTTCGTGATGGATGCCTCCACGGCTTCCTTGTGTTGGCCGGTATACCAGGGCATGGTCCGGACCAGCGTGGCTGGTGCACCGGATGCGAGGATGACGGCGCGGCCACGGTCCAGCTCCGCAAGGTTGGAAACGTCGAAGATGCGTTCCTTGCCTTCCTGGCGGGAGCGGCTGGACCCGTTTTTGCCGGAGGACATTGAGACGTTGATGTAGCTGTAGTCCCCGATCAGGTCCGAGAGTGCGCGGAGGAAGCCTTCTTCGGCCACGCCGCCGCCGTAAACCTTGACGTTCGCGGCGGACCAGATTTTGCGCATGTTCGCCTCACCCCACAGCTCCACGCCCTGGGACCAGGACTGCAGGATGCCCATGACGATCAGGCCCTTGGAGCCGTAGTGGCTGAACTGGTCCGGCAGCCCGGCCCAGCGGACGACGTTGGCCAACTCGTCCAGCGCGAACAGCGCGGGCTGGGGCAGGCGGCCGCCGCTGCGCTCGGCCCGTTCCTCCATCGCTTCAGCGATGGCCACCGTCAGCGCCGTGGTGAGCGGAGCAGCGGAGCCTGCGCCTTCCTTGGAGAGGATGTAGATCGTCTCCCGGGAGGCAGCGAAGGCATGCGGGTTGAACCGGGGTCGGGTATCCGTGGCGACGGTTGCGCCGCCTGTTGGGGCGACCCAGCGCAGCGTGTTCCGGCTTTTGAGGCACTGGATCATCTTTTCGGCGGTGCCGAAGATCCCGTCGCGCTGCTTGTCGGCCAGCTTCAGCGTGGACTCCAGACCCTTGTACTGCAACTCGTAGTCATGCTCCCTGAGGATTTCGATGGGTTCCTGGCTGACCTGTTCGGTCACCCACAGGTACACCTGCGTGATGGGCAACCCGCCGAGGGCGGCCGCGAGGAAATAGGAGGAGAGGATATCTTCTGCCTTGGGGTCAAAGTAGGCATCCGGCTTCGACCCCGGGAAGCGGGAGCCGGCCGAGAAGTGCTGGGTCAATTTGTACGCTTTTTCCTCGTCGGTGACGTAGGAGAGCGGGTTCCACCACCAGTGCGGTTCTTCCTGTGCAATCTTCTGCGGATCGAACACCCACACGTCAGCGGTGGCCTCGCGGACGCCACGGGTGCCGTCCACGACGTCGCGCTTGTTCGAGGTCGACACCACAGCCCCTGGTGCGTCCAGGATTGCTGGCATCACGCGGGATGTTGATTTACCTGTTCGTGGTCCCCAGATATCGAGGCTGAGGTCTTCCCAGGACTGAATGAACTTCCGGCCGGTGGAGACGACCTTGCCCACGGTGATTCCGGGAGTGCCCTTCACCCCCAGCCGCAAGGCGGTGGCTTTCGCTCCCTTTTCGGAGAACGCGGCCAGCGACTTCCCGCGGCCCAGGTAACGGGCGGCCTTATCCACGCGGGCACGCTTGGACGCGCCCTGCTGCCAGGCCACCAGCACGATAACGGCCAGAACGAGGACCACGCCGGCCATGAGGGACACGGCGAGAGTGGCTTGGCTGGGCCAGGGCACACGGCCCTTGGCCAGGCCGGCGATCAGGTCAATGGGGTGGGCAGGCGGGGCCTGAATGCCGGCCATCCAGGAGCCCACGTGCGCGGCCGCGTAGGTGCCGCCGCCAAAGACGGCAATGAAGCCTAGGGCGAGCCAGACCAGCAGGGCATCGCCGAGGCCCATTCCTTTACGGTTCGGAGCACTCATCGTGGTCCTCCTTCGTCGGGCATCCGGGGAGCAGCCGGTTCCATGGGTGCTTCCGCGGGCATCTCTATTCGCTCTTTGTTCCATCGGGTGTCGGTGTCGTTCAATCCCCCGGCCTGTTCAATGATGGTCAGGGCGATCCGGACGGGGATGCCCGGGCGGCCGCCGACCTTGATCAGGAACTTCCCCCGGCCCGGAGGCTCGACATCGAGACCGCGTGAGTCCCAGACGGGCGGGTCCTGCCACGAGATGAGCTTCTGCTGCTCCTGCCGCGATAACGGTATCGCGGAGGTCAGCAGCCGCATTTCCGACGCCGGCAGACCGCCGCAGATCACCATGCCCGAGCGTTCCACGAAACCGCGGGCCTTCATCCGGTCCTCTTCCGCCGGCAGCGCCAGCAGGTCGGACATGGTGTGGGAAATCATGATCTGCCCGACGCCGACGGACCGGTTCAACCGGGTCAGGGCGTCCACCCGGTCGACCATGCCCTTGCCGGAACGCAGCGCCCGCCACAGCTCGTCCAGCACCACGAAGTAGTTCCGGCGCGGCTCCAGGCCCGCGTCCGCGAGGGCGTTGGCGACGTTCACGGTGCCGAATCCGTAAGACCAGCACGCGAGCAGCACGGCCGCCTGCAGGTCGGTCTCGGTCTCATCGATGCTGGAGACGTCAAAGACCACGGCCCGGTCACGCTTCATCGGGTTGGTGGTCTGCCGGGAGAAGATTTCGCCCAGCTTCCCTCCCCCGGTCAGGCCCAGCAGGGTCGCTTCCAACGCCCGGGTCTCCCGCAGGTAGATCTTCATGTCGCCCCGGTCCAGTGCAACCTGACGCAGCTCATCCGGCGCGCAGACAATCACATCCAGGAGGTCCTGCAGCACCGGGATGCCCTCGAACCGCTCGTCGAGGACCCGCAGCGCCCGGTCCAGGATGGTCTGTTCCTGATCAGTGGGCGGGCTGTTGCGGCTGATCGTGATCAGCGAGACGACCATGTTCAGCCGGCGGCCGTGCGCGTCGGCACGGACCCGGGCGGCGGCTTCGTGGTGGCCGTGGTCCTCGAGGAGCCCGGCCGCCTCGACAGCCTGGCCGGGATCGAGGATGTTCAGGTACCCGACGCCGCGGCCGAGCCTGATCACCTGCCCGCCAAGGGCCTGGACGGCTTTGACGTGCTCACCCTTCAAATCCCCGAGGACCAGCGGGTGGATGCCTTGAGCGGACAGCCCTAAGAACATGCGGCGGACCAGCGTGGACTTGCCGAGCCCGGGTTTCCCGAGGATGAAGGCGGAAGGGTTGGAGATCAGCCGGGCGCGCTGGAACCAGCTGATCGGGTCGCAGCAGACCGTGGCCCGGGTTTCTTCATGGCGGCCCAGCGGGACGCCGATCATGGGCGAGGACGCGCCGGAGGAAAACGGCCACAGCCCGCAGACCTGGACCGTCGTCCCCCTGTACTCACGCACCGAGGGGACGAGCTGTGCCATGCCTCCGCCACGTCCGGACCAGCCGCGGGTGCCCGGCCCGGCCCCGCGGGAAGGACGGGTCGACCCGGTGCCTTTAGCCGCTTGTTTTGCTTGCATCACTTTCTCTACTGTCTTTGCTGTCTTTACTGGCAGAAATCTGATGCGGGCCATTACAGCGCATCCCTAATCTCGGAGGGCAGCATGCTGTGTTTGGGCAGGACCAGGCCCAGGGGCAGGGAGGCTGCGAAGGCGGTGTCCTGCGCGCCGTAGGCGCGGCGCAACAGCACCCGGGCAGGACCGGACGTCTGCTCAATGGCGGCCACGGCATCAGGGAGGCGTTCCCTGTCGGTCACCGTGGCCGTGACGATCATCCCGAAGTTCACCAGCCCGGCGCCCCGGGCTTCTTCCTGGGCGGTCTGCTCGGCGGACCGGAAATCGACCAGGGCCCGGGCACTGGGCCGGTTCCCGGAGGTGATGCGGACGTTCGCGTTGTTCTGGTCGCGCTCCACTATGACGGGGGCCAGGGCGGAATCCATCGGCCGGTACAGCAGCGACACCCGCTTACGATCAATGTCCCCGTGCGGGGCCAGCAACCGGGACAGGACCGAGGAGTTCACGGACCCGCGCGGGGCCCCGGTCATGGTCCAGGAGGCCGAGAACCCGCTGTCGTGCCGGTAGTTCTCCCAGTTCGCCTGGGTCGCGGTGGGACCGGCCTCGCCCCAGGTCAGGGATACCGGGGTACCGGCGGCGTGGGCTTGGTCGATGATCAGGGCGGCGGGGGGATCGTAGGCAACACGAACGGCTTCGCAGAGTTCCTGTGCCGGCATCGGGCGGGCGATGCCGGCTCCGGTGGACTGCAGGCGGGCCGACAGTCCCGGGATCCGGGAGGCGAGGTCCCGGGCCACGTCTTCGGGTGTGCGCTTCTTCGACCCTGCCCGCAGGCACGCGTTGAAGGTCAGGGATACCCAGGCGCGGACGGTGGCCGATCCTTCCGGATAGGTTTCCACGACTTCGCGCAGAATCGCCTGCGCGAAGTCCGGTGCGTTCGGGTCGATGTTCAGGTGGACTTCGTTGCGCAGCCGGTACCCGGAGTCCGGGGCGGTTTCCACCGTGACGGCTGCGGCGTCCAGCCCGGCCTCATCGGCCAGGCCGGCGAGCCAGCCGCCCCAGTTGGCCACCCAGGTGTCGACCTGTTCCGGGTCCACCAGTGAGGCTCCGTCGGGTTCGGTGGAGAAGACCACGGTGAAGTGGCCGGTAGCGGGCACGTGCAGCAGGGCGAACGGGCGGTTGTAGGAGTCGGTGAACTCGTAGAGCCTCGACTGCGCGGCCAGACCGGGCACCTGGTACATGCCCCACTCAGTCATCCCAAGGGGGCCGGAGCGGTAGAGGTTCGTTCCGGCCGATCGTGCGAGGCAGAAGCTCATCCGGGTGGCGAAGCGGTCGACTATGGATTGCCCGTGTTTGTCTTTGACTGTCAGCAGCAGGACCAGCAGTCCGGCTGCTGTCAGGACGCCCAGACCGGCGAAGAGCCCCCAGATGGCGAAGCTGATGATGCCCAGCAGAAGTCCGGCCATGACGATGCCGGTGCCGATGGCGCCGAGGTTGGCCAGGCCTGCGGAGCGCGGGACCCGCCAGTTTCCGTAGGACGGTTCCTTGTATTCGGTGTTAATTGCTGCCACTGGGGCCCTCCCCGGTTGAGTCCTGCGCGGTTTTTTGTGCGGCTTCGCCGGCTTTCGTTGCCAGCTTGATTCCGGTACTTGCTGCCAGCCCTACCGGTCCGGCGGCTGCCCCGGACGAACCTCCTCCGGCTGCGGAGGCGGCCGTCGGCGCTGCCGCGCCCTTCGACCAGTTCTGCGCCGCACCGCCGGGAGTCGGCTTGGCGTTCGTTGCGGTGCCGCCGCTCTGCCCGGTCTTGCTGGCTCCGGTGTTGACCTTGCCCGCGGTGCCGGATCCAGGGGGCTGGCTTGGCGGAGTCGGTGATGCGCTGCCGCGTCCGCTGCCGCTGCGTCCCAGGTTGATTGCTCCCGTGGCCAGTGCACCGACCGCAGCTCCCGCGGCGGCGCCTGAACCTCCATTTGACCCGGCAGCAACAGCGCCGACCAGAGGAGTGACGAAGCGCATCAGAGCAGGGAGGGCGAGGACGGCGAGGATCATGAGGGAGATCCCGGTAATGGAACCGAGCAGGGCGTCCTCCCCGATATTGGATTCCATGAGCACGAAGGCTGCCCCGTAGACCATTGAAGCGGCGGGTTTGTAGAGGATGAAGGCAAGGGTCCATCCCACGGCCTTCTGGAACCATTGCCTGCCCATCTCCATGTTGGTGAAGGCAGCCGTTGTGGGGAGAATGCCGGCAAGGATGACGAGCATGCCGCCGCGGACAATCATGAGCACTATCTGGACCAAGGAAGTCAGCAGGCTGATCAGGCCGAGAACAATCAGCAGGAATATCGCGTCCCCGTCCTGGATGACTGCGATCTCCCTTATGGCGGTGGCGAATCCTTCGCCGTCCGTTGCCGTATCGATGATTGTCCTGGAAAAGGCATCCGCGGCTTCCACGAGGATGGCGATGACGGCAAGGCCCATGCCGGAGACCAGGGTGAGCGTGAGCAAGGACCGGAGCAGGTCCTTCAGTGGTGCGCCGCGTTGTTCCCAGACCATGCGGGTGCCGCCGATGATCACCGACAGGACAGCCAGGGACAAGGTCCAGAGGGCTAAGCCGTTCTCCAGGAAGGCAACAGTGACGCTGGGGGACACACCGTCGGGGGTTGTTAGGTTCGGTGTGGGCATATCGACCCAAAATGTGGCCAGCGTGGTCACGATTTTGCTCAAGGCTTCAATGATGGCCTGGCCCAGGTATTCGATGCCGTTGTTTCCGACGTCGGTGATGGCGTCCTCTGCTGCGGATTTACCGGAGCAGATGAGGTCATACCAGCTGCACTGTTCATCGTCCGCCATGTCAGACTCCGGCCCAGGGAATGTAGGAACCCATATCCGGGATCTGCCGGAAGGGGTTCCCGCCGGCAGCAGGAGGCTCCAGCTTCCAGTCGCCCTTTTCCCAGACCAGTGACGCCGAGAGTGATCCAAGCGCACCGGTTTCGGTCTTTACCGCGAGGTCGACTACCGCTGTCCGGGGCGAGTAGCTGCGGATGATGAAGCCTTGGATCTGCATTTTCGGTGCGCTTCCACCTCCAATTTCGTTGCCTGCTTTTATTGCCTGGAGGGCAGCGTCTCTGGCCGGGCTGTCAGCGGTGAGGTCCTGGTAGACCAGCGTTGCGTCACCATAGAACGATGTTGCCCAGATATTGGCTGCGGAATAGAGTGCGCCGGCCGGCGAGTGGGCGAAGCAGGACTTGAGCCCGTTTGAGTCCGTTGTTCCCGGTCCAACAGTGGAAGGGTCGGACGGCACAGCCATTCCGTGTTGGAGAACCCATGTCGTTTTCGGGGCCACACCCAAGGCGGTGCTGTCGCTTTCGGGAAGGCCGCAGATGCTCTCCTCAAGACCGGAGGCCGGGGCGGAGCTGCCGGTTGCATCCGGTGCCGCAGGGTTGCCCTGTGGCTGGGCTTCAGTACTTCCCCTCGGCACGAAGAAGATCACGATTCCGGCGGCAACTATCGCCAGGATCAGGGCGGCCGAGGTGATGAACCCGGGGCGGGTAAAGGGATTTTGTTCGGTGTTCTCTTGCCTGGATCCGCTCATGATGATCCTCCTTCCGGTAACTGCTTTAGACGAATGCGCGGACGATGCCTGAAGCGCCGGTGATGATGATGCAGCCGGCGAGGACCCAGCCGAGCTTGCCGATGGATTCTCCGCCTTCGCCCCGGCGCAGCTGGATGACCATGCCGATGCCGACGATGATCACGCCCAGGACACCGAGGACGAGGCCGATACCGGACGCCCAGTCCAGGACGGTCAACAGGCCCTCCGCCTGTGGAGGAACTACGGGTGTCGGGTCCGGGATGAAGCTGAGGGGAAGGAGAAGAGCGCTGTTCTGCATGGTGGGACCTTTCGTGAGACTAAAGCTGTTGCGGGGTGGTTGGTGGCTGGTTGGTCAGGGATATGAGATCTGTGGCGAAGCGCTGATACTCGCGGCCCGGCAAGCCTGCCGTCACGTCCCCGTGCCGCCAGGCTTCGACCCATGGCAGGATCCAGAGGCGGGGGGCTCCTCCGCCCACGAGAAAGGCGAACTCTTTCAGGGCTTTGGGCAGTTTCCCGGGCGCATCTGCAAGAACAGCCAGGCCCAGCAGATCAACGGCGGGAGCCGCGCCGGAAGCCCACTGGATGAGGGCGCTTTGCACGGCTTTCAAGCCCCGCATATTCGAACGGCAGACCAGGAGTACGGCCGGTTTCCGTTGAGCGTCGTCGAGTACGGGCCAGCAGTGACCGGTGGCGCGTGCGCCGTCGAGGAGGTCGGCGATGGTGCTTTCGCCGGCTCCGCCGTGAGCGCCGGTGATCCACAGCGTTGCAGGTCCGGTCATGGTGCGGCGGGGCAGGCGATCCGCTGTGTCGGGTTCGACCATGCCCCTTAGCGGGGCATTGATGACTGCCGCCGGCGGCATGTACGTATCCGGTGCTTGTTCCGACGCGTTGTCGGGCCCGGCTTCACTGGTGACCCAGGGGTTCGGGGACTGTTGCATGGTTTCCTCCTTCCGTTCGGAAGATCGGTGGAGCGTGTGCGTGGCCCGTGAGTGGGCCACGAAGACTCATTGATGTGCCGGGGTGTTTCGGTCTGTTCCGGTCACGGTCAGAGGCCGCGGGCGACCGCGGCAGCCGCCCGGAGCCACGCCCTGCGCGTTGCCGGCTGGAGAGCGCCGAAACGGATCTGGCCGGACTTCAATGCCGGATCGAAAGGCACAACGACGACATCGCGGACGTAGGGACGGAACTTATCGGCTGTTTCCTGCGAGAGGCGGGCTTCGCCTTTCTGCCGCTCGGAGACGATCACGACGGCATTGGCCGCGAGTGAGGCAGAACGTTCGCTTTTCAGATCCAGGCCCTGCAGTGTCAGGAGGGCAGCCTCGACGCGGTCTTCTTCGTTGGTGGTGGGAACCACCAGCTGGTCCGCGTGGTCGATCATGCGGTTCCACTCTGCGCTGCGGTGGTTGTTGCCTGAATCCATCAGGATCAGCCGGTAGTACTTGGAGACAACCCGGTGCAGGATGTCTACTTCTTCGGCGGTGACTTCGTGGGTGCCGTCCACATCCTCATCGGAGCGCAGCACGTCGTACTTATCGGTGCTCTGGTGGTGAACGAAGGCGTTGATATCCGCGGACTGGGCCGTGGGCGACAGCAGGGCGTCAGCGGCAGCGATGACATCCAGGGCGCTGCGGGTGTGGTCGCCCTGTTCTGTCCGCCAGCCAAGGGTTCCCGTGGTCGGGTTGTTGTCCCACGCCACGACGCTGCCGCCGTTGCGGCCGAACACGGCCGCCAGATCGGCGACGGTCGGTGTCTTGTTCGATCCGCCTTTCTGATTGACCACGGCAATGGTGCGGGTACCGGCGAAGTGCTTGGAGGCCAGCCGGATATCCTCGCGTTCGCCCAGTTCATCCGCTGACGGTGCCAGCGAGAAACCCAGGTTGTTCAGCATTCCCCTGATGCCCCGGGTGGCCGGTTCAACGGTGCCCGGCGCGGCAAGGAAGCTACCTGCCTCCCTCAGCGGGCGGCGCTTGGCCGGTTGCGGCGAACATACAGGGCCGGAAGACACCGGGCCGGAAGCCGCGGGGCCGGGCGGCCAGGGCCTGGCGTCCGACTGGGCGTCCTCCTTCCCAAGAGCGGCGGCAGCTGTGTCGGGCTGGGCGGGTACTGTCTCCTGTTCGGTGGCCGGGACCGTGTCGGCCACGGCCGGCGCCGCCTCCTGGGGGGTGGTTTCCGGAGTTGGTGTCCGGCGGCGGGCGGGGCGGGTTTCGTAGGAGACTGATTCGATTGTCTTATCCGGGTGCACGATCAGTTCACCGTGTCCTTCGGGGTCCTCGATCCGGACCCTGACGGGGCGCTGCAGGGTCCGGGCCTCTCCCACGACGAGGTCCAGGGCGTTGTTGCGAAGGTCCTGCAGCGATTCCCCGGAGGGAACGATGCGGGAGTTTCCGGCGACGACGACCTCGGCGGTTCCGTTGTCGCGGACGATGGCACTGATGTTGGGAAAGGCCAGGACCTCGGTCGGTGTAGTACCCATGAGCTTCTTTTTCCTTTACGTGTGCGGGACGGGGCAGGTGCGGCGGTTAGGGCGTTGGTGGGGTGAGCCGGTTGACCTTCCACGGGGCCTGGCTGCCGGTGCGGAGCAGCTGCAGCGTGTAGGTGCCTGCGTTGGTGGGGACGGCGGCGGTGACGCCGTAGCCGTTGGTTTCATCGACGCTCAGCGTGGCGGGGCCGGTGACGCGGGTGGCCGGGACGTTGGCCGGGTCGACGGCTGAGTAGTCGGCGGTGGCCTGCGGGGTGAGCCAGCGGGCAAGATCATTGGCCCACTGCTGTTCCTCAATGGCGGGGCGGGTGAAGTTGGCCATGGCATTCTCTGCGACGTCCATGGCCTTGTCCTTGCTGGCCTGGTCCCAGGTGATGCCGGTGGTGGCCGGGGCTGTGCCGCCGGGTGCCTGCGGGCCGCTGCCGGCGCTGAGCGAGACGGGCGCGGACGGTCCGGCGGTGGTTGGTCCTGCCGGTGCCGGCGTGGTGTCCGCTGCCGGTGCGCATCCAGTGCAGAGCAGGGCAGCCGCGATGAGGGCCAGGGGCTTTTTCACTTGTTCTCCTCATGAACGGGCAGGTACAGGAAAGCCGACGGGGCAGTGCTGCTGACAGTCCGGGTGTAGTAGTTGTGGTCATCCGGCGGCGGGTTGCCGTTGTAGCCCTCTTCGATGAAGGTGCCGTCGTCGTTGACTTCCTTGACCACGGCGACGTGGCCGAAGGTCGGGTCCGCTCCCCCGACACCGGGCGCGTACCAAACGACCGCGCCGACACGGGGAACGGAACCGGTTGGCCAGCCTTTGGCGTGCCAGCCGGCCTTCCACGTCACCGCGGAGCCCAGCCGCTTCCCGTCGGGGCGGAACGTGCCGTTGAGGTACTTGAAGGGCGCGGTGGTGGAACCCATTTGCTGGTTCACCCGCCACAACGCGAAGTCCACACACTCGCGGTAGTACATGTTCAGCGGGGACGTGCTGGCATCATTGGCTCCGACCTGCTGCCAGGTCGGAGCGTCCTTCCACGGGTAGTCGTCCCCGGCACCGGGTTGCCCCGGAACGGCGCAGCCGCTGCCTTCCAGGGAGGACTTTCCGTCCGAGAGTGCCTCGACGAGTTTGACGGCCTCGGGCCAGTACTTTTCGTAGTGGTACGGGTCGGCGTTGCGCTGCACCTTGTTGCCCGCGATAGTGGGCTCCAGCAGTTCCCAGCCGTCGACAGCCTGCAGCGCCCTGATGAAGTTGGTGGCACTGGTAGCCGGGTCCATGCGGTCCGCGTACGAGCCCCACGCACCGTTGTCGCGCTGCTGGAACAAGCCACGGGAGTCAGGACCGGGTCCGTCGCCGTAGTCCAGGACACGCAGACCCGACTCGCCCAACGCGACCATCACACTGATCATTTGCCCTTTAACCGGCAGGTTCAACGTTTTACCAGCGTTCACGATGGCCGCAGCATTCTTCAACTGCTCCTCGGTGTAGCCATCAACGTTAGTGTCGCCGCCGGCGGCCGAAACCGGAGTGCAGGCCGCAGCTGCCGGCCGTGACCCTCCCAGCAGTACTAAAGAGAAGACCAGGCCCAGAAACACTGCCGGCACTAACGCAATAGCGCCGATCATGAGACCTTTCGGCTTCACGTCTGGTCCCCCCATTTCTGCGTTCGCGTGGGCTCCAAGCTCTAAAAGCAACACTTTAATGATGATGGTAGCATCACTTAAAAGATGTTGTAAGTTCATCGGGCTGCGAAGGTAGGCGAGAATTATGAAGTGCCCCGCATCTACAAGCCGATTCCCGGACTGCCCCCAGAGGTTGGAAACGCCTTGAGCGTTTTCAACGCCAACACTCTGCGGGCTGCCATCATCCGGGACCTTGCCCGGCATCCCGAAGGTGACACCACCGGAAACATCGCTAAACGGCTCGGCGTGGATTACCGGCAGGTCTACGTCCACATCAAGACGCTGGAAGCCGAGGCCCTTGTCTCCGCCGAGGGGGAAGCCGGCGACCGCAGCGGGCAGCGCATCCAATACTCCATAGATCTTGCCAGGCTGCGCGAGCAGGGCCACGTGTATATGAGATATCTCTTGGGGGAATGAACGCCCCTGTACGGCGCAGTCTCTGGATGTAGGGCATGTATCGGAGCTGGGTTCGCCGGAGAGGGGGATGTCGGCGGTGGAGGTTTGGGTGCCGCTGGCGTGAGCTTTGATCCCTCTGGAGTTCGCCAGTACCAGGCAGGCCTTGTTATCCACCGGTGACCAGGACGCCTGCGCCAACTACGCCGCCCAGTGTACTTAGTCAGGCCGGGGAGGGCGATGGGGCATGTCATGCTCCAGAGTCTACTGAAAAAATTTCAGTAATGAAACTTTTTCAGTCGGTCGTGCCCTGCGTCTTCGGGCGCGGCGGAAGGTTACGCAGGGCTTCAGTTACCGCACGCAGGGCGTCCACATTAACTTCGCCCAGCACACGGGCCGCAAAGTGCTCAACTTCAGCGATACGGTATGCCTCGATCAGGCGAAGCTCAGCCTCGACTCTTTCCGGGATGGGTCCGCTGCGCTGAAGGAGATAGTTCTCATCTACGTCAAAGAAGTACGCCAAGGCTTTGAGCAGTTCCGGATCCCAACGGTTGTCCGGAGAACCTGCCAACAGACGATGCCATCGGGTCTTCGTCAGCGTGAAGCCCCGTTCAGCGAGACCTTGGCGAATCTCTTCATAAGTGAAGCTGCCCGCGTCCTTGGCATGGACAATGTCCAAAAGGAGCTGAATCTTGGAGGCTAGGACCTCCCTATCAGTCCGCGGATCCACGGGCCTTTCGCTCTCGCTCATACTTCCTGCTTTCGTGTGCAACAAGCGGTTCGTGCCTGATCAGTTTCTGTCAATGGCAACGAGTCCACTCCCCCAATTTGTGCACCATAGTCATTGAATTCCTCGTCTGCCGAAGTTCGGCTGGTCTGGGAATCGTAGATAACTATTGTGTCAGCTTAGGATAAGGCCGCATGAGACGCCGAAAACAATGACGCCTGTTATAAAACCTACGCTGACTTGGGAAGTTGTGTGATCTCCGAGGTAGACACGGGACCAGCAGACCAAGGGCGCTGCCACAACGAACGGCAAACCCCACCAACCAAAAATCAGGACAGAGGCCGTTGCCGTGCCGCCAAGTGTTAGGGCATGACCGGACATCTTCCAGATGGGGCTGATCACGATCAGCGTCAGGATTCCGCACAGAATGCCGGCAATAAGTGCCCAGACCTGGGTCGACGCGCCAATGGTTGCCAAGATTGCACAGCCGATCAGTGCAGATCCGAGAGTCCAGAGCATAACGGGTCGTCTCTGCTTCTTGTCCCCCACGTGGTGATCTGTCAAAGTGCCCCTCTTGGCCAGCACAACTACGGCCAGTAACGGCACCAGGCAGATCGTAAGAGCCGCGATCATTCCTGGAACGAGCGAAACATGCCAAGCCGTATCCCCGCCTTTCACCGAGGCGAGGATGAGCAGGAGTGATAGCACGAGAGGCGGCTGCGCCACTTCCGTAGCCACCCTAGCCACGCGGGCAATCGCCTTCACGGATTGGTGTGCGGGTGGAGTCTGGGATGTTGCGGTCATGACTTTGCTTTCGTTTGAAGCTCTGAATGCAAGGAACAAGGGTCGCCATCGAACCGTGACTGCACGGAGGTCAAGACTCGGTCGGCCAACCATGGCGTCGGTTTCCTGGCAGGCGCTATCCGATGATCGCTAGCGCGAATCATGAATTCATAAAGCCTGCCGGATGGATCTTTCGTCGTAAAACTCTCCCCCACCTTGTGCAACCAAGTCGTGGGGCCAAACTGCCAATAAGACCTCGACAACATGAGGGTCAAAACGAGCAGTGCCGTTCGGTCCGGAAGTTGAAAATGGCGACCAGCCTTGACCATGGGTGGAATTCCAAGCCCGAAGGATGTCAGCAGCACACCTGTGTAGAAGAGCGGCGAAAAAAGCATGTAAAGAATACTCGTAAGTTCGTGACCAGCGCTGACGAACTCCAGCGACAAGAACAATATTTCATCAGTGCACGCGAGCACGATTAAGGTCATGCCAGTGGCCACCACTGCGGCACTTACCCGAACAGGGCGGCTATCCTGGCGGTGCAAACAGACTGTTAGAACCGACATTGCAAGAAGGCCCAAAAGTCCCATGTACACCACGGCGTAGACAAAGACAGCAGGCTGGTTGAGGTTTTCCGGAAGGTACTCCGAGGTTGTAGGGACGAACCGTTGGAAGGTGAAAGGAATAGCAATGGCTAATGCCATAAACCCCACTGCAGCAGGCCGGTGACTCAACTGCCGTCGGTAACCGTCACCTTCAGAGTATGCGGAGAAAATTCCCTCCCGTACGAGCCAGACAGCCACGGTAACGCATAAATTGCGCACAAGGTGCAGGACGTTGTGTCCGCCCATGGCCGCATCAATAGTTGCCTCGGGTACGACTACCCCAGTTGTGAACAACCCGAAGACGCCGACCCCCGTTGCGGCCAGGAATGCTGTAGAGGAGCGCCACCGCATCACAAAATACAAACGCACGGCAAACACTGTGGCCAATATCCAGAAGGCTGCGGCGGTCACAGCCCAAAAACCCTTTCGGCTTTGGAAATGGACTTCTTAGGCGCCGATTGGAGAATCTGAGCCAACCCGAAAGCCAAGTTTTCTGCTGCTGCTTCGGATTCATCCAGGGGCACGTCGACTGCTCGGCACATCCAACTGACCCCGCGTCGTTTGCCGATCCCTGAAAAAAAACCCGGCAGATAGCATGCCGTCGAAGGGCTTGCCTTTGTGTCCCAGAAGGATATGGCTCAGTTCATGGAGAACAACGTGCCGGCTCCATGACTTCACCCCGGGCAAATAGCGCACAATGCCATGCGTAGGCGTATCGATCCAGTGACCAGTAACGCCCTCTCCCAGGGTTTCTGATGAACCTTCCTCAAACACAAGCGGCTTTCCGTATTTTTCTTCGACGGCTGCAACAAGGTGGCTCAAATTTGGGTACTGGGGTAAATCCAATGACTCGAGGACTTCCATTGTCAGCGAGGACCGCTCCATAGGGTCCGTTCCCATAGTTTAGTTAGCCCTCCCATCGTCACTGAAAAAATTTCAGTAGTGTGTAGTATGAAAACAGCGCCCGTCAGGTGGGCCCTGCAAGGGGCCACCCTACCAATGAAGAGTGACGACTGCTCGCTCAACGGAAATCTTGAAGGAGAACCAACAAAGATGACCCAGCCTGCAGCCGTGAGCACCTCAGGGAGTTTAAAAAAACGTGGCGACACGCCTACCGCCATCGCACGTTTCGTTAATCAAAAACGATTAGATGACACTATGGCAATCCAAAAGCTCAGTCAGGGTGGACGCCCTTCAAAGGGCCCGCGGCACACATTTGTGGTCAAACTCGATATTGCGCGTGCCGAAAAGCTTCGCGCGATCATGGAACTCCTCGACACAAACGCGGTGGAATATCTGACTCCGCTCGTTGCCGAACACGTGGATTCGATCAATCTTGATGAGCTGAGGAACCAGGAGGAGTTGCCGATCCAGCGCAGCGCATAGAAAAAGGCCCGTCCTTTCGGACGGGCCCTCTCAAAGTTTCCTACTCAATACCGACCGAAGCCGCCAAGTTTCACCGGTAATGAGCAACTTATAAATCGGGGTATTTTCATGCCCTGATCCATATGGAGTGATTCCATCATACACACACACTTTTTTCCAGTGGGTCATGTCGGCCTGTCCGCCACAGACGGCGTGTCGGGCACCAACAAGCTCCCAAAGTCCCAGGAAGATCAGGAACAGGCGGAAGCTGAATGGCTTGCCTTGGCCAGCCTGCTTGCTTCGCAACCTAGGGTTCGCCTGTCCAAAGATGGCGGGAAAACCTATCGGGACAGCGGTGAACGCGACCTCACGGATGCCCTGCCCTCGCTCCCTGCGGCTGTTCGCACCTGCGGCACTGATGGGCTGGTCCGGACGATCTGCCTTGACCTGGACACCAGCCGCGGCGGGCAGGACAAGGTCGAGTCGGACTACAAAGCGCTGTGCCACTGGTTTTCCAGCAGCGACGTCCGCTGGATCGAGGACCAGTCCCCCAGCGGCGGCCGCCACCTCTACCTCCCGCTGAATTTCGGTGTCGCCTTCACCGACGCCAAGGAATTCGTACAGGCTGCCGCGAAACGCTTCTCCAGCATCGACCCCGGCCCGCACGAGAACGCCAAGACCGGTGCCATCCGCGTTCCCGGCAGTGTCTGGAAGAAGGGCGGGTATCAGCGGCTCACGATGAGCCTGAACATCGCCTATGACATTGCCCGCCGGAACCGCAACAACTGGACCGGATGGAGCCAGCTGCGGCAAAGCTTGGCCGAAGAACTGGCCGCTGTGCGGCAGCGGCGTGAACAGCCGTTGGAGCTGCTGGAGCCGGCCGAAGCCCTGCCCCTAGCTGGCGGGCCCCGTGCACTTCCTGCCCTGAAGGAGTACACCGCACGCAGCGGAAACTACGACACCACCCGTTACAGCACTCCCTCGGAAGCACGCCAGGGCGTCATGGCCTCGGCCGTCGCGGCCGGCTGGTCCCTTACCGATGTACAGCGGCGCATGAACCAGAACATCTGGGCCGGCATGGTCGGGTTTTACTCCCGCTACTCCCCCAGCAACAGGCGCAAAGCACTGCAGCGGGACTGGCGCAGCGCGGTCAAGCACGTTGAAAGCTTCCGCAAAAAACCAAACACCAACGGCACAGAAAATGACAGTGGGTATAAAAGCTACACAAGCCCGCCTAATACACACCCCCCTGTACTTACCCTGCTCCACCAGCCCGGCTCCCCCGCTGAGTACCAGTACCTGCTGACCTGGCGGAACGCGCTACGTGCCTACGAAGAATCCGTAATCGGATCCAGGTCGGGACTGGGCTACAGGATGCTGCTGCGGGCGATTGGCGAAGCAGCCCATAAGCGAGGCAGCCGGTTCATAGAATTCGGGGTCAGGTCGTTGGCCATCGCAACTGGCACGCACGAAACGACCGTGGCCCGCCAACTTCGGGAACTGTCCAGGACGGAGCGCCCGATGATTAGGCTCGCGCAGGAAGGTCGTGGACTCCGTGGAGATCTCTATGAACTGGTCATCCCGGATAAGTACCGGACACGGGCTGAAGCCACAGCATGGCGCCCGGGAAAGATCCACGCGCTCAGGCCGGTGTTCCGTGAACTGGGCGTGGTCTCCGCGTTCGTCTACGAAGCCATCGAACGCGCAGACGGCGAGCTCATCAGCGCGGACATCGCACGGACGAGTGGTCTCTCCCCCAAAGCAGTGACACACGCCCTGGAACTGATGGCCGCCTGGAACATGATCAGCCGCGTTGCTGGACGTTGGCACATTGTTAAAGAGACCAGCTTGCGGACCCTCGCTGAGTACTTCGGGGTCCTGGAAGCCATCGGCCGGCAAATGCAACGCTACCGCTTCGAACGAGCCCAATGGCTGCAGTGGCTCCTGAAACGAGCGCTATCCGGCGAAGCCGTCCTGGCAGGCCCCCACGACGATTACCCGTACTGGCAATACGGGCCCCCAGAGGACGAACAAACGATCGGCGCCCTGCTGTACGCAGAAGCTTCATAGGGGACGAGAGCAGCGGCTGGAGTTATCCATTGGTCCCGGAAAGGAAGATCGGGACCGAGAGTGGCTGTAAGCGCCAGCATTCGATACTTGCAAAACTTTCAATACAAGTAATTCCAGTAAGGCAACTAAATACAGTGAAGGAAGTTATGCAACTAGGTCCGTATCCCCCAGCCAAGAATGCAGGGCTGCAACCCCTAGTGACCGATGGCTGCTGGAATACGACCGGCCGCGTTGCTGGACGTTGGCACATCGTTATGGAGACCAGCTTGCGGACCCTCGCTGAGTACTTCGGGGTCCTGGAAGCCATTGGCCCCGGAAAGGAAGATCGGGACCGAGAGTGGCTGTAAGCGCCAGCATTCGATACTTGCAAAACTTTCAATACAAGTAATTCCAGTAAGGCAACTAAATACAGTGAAGGAAGTTATGCAACTAGGTCCGTATCCCCCAGCCAAGAATGCAGGGCTGCAACCCCTAGTGACCGATGGCTGCTGGAATACGACCGGCCGCGTTGCTGGACGTTGGCACATCGTTATGGAGACCAGCTTGCGGACCCTCGCTGAGTACTTCGGGGTCCTGGAAGCCATTGGCCCCGGAAAGGAAGATCGGGACCGAGAGTGGCTGTAAGCGCCAGCATTCGATACTTGCAAAACTTTCAATACAAGTAATTCCAGTAAGGCAACTAAATACAGTGAAGGAAGTTATGCAACTAGGTCCGTATCCCCCAGCCAAGAATGCAGGGCTGCAACCCCTAGTGACCGATGGCTGCTGGAATACGACCGGCCGCGTTGCTGGACGTTGGCACATCGTTATGGAGACCAGCTTGCGGACCCTCGCTGAGTACTTCGGGGTCCTGGAAGCCATTGGCCCCGGAAAGGAAGATCGGGACCGAGAGTGGCTGTAAGCGCCAGCATTCGATACTTGCAAAACTTTCAATACAAGTAATTCCAGTAAGGCAACTAAATACAGTGAAGGAAGTTATGCAACTAGGCCCGTATCCCCCAGCCAAGAATGCAGGGCTGCAACCCCTAGTGACCGATGGCTGCTGGAATACGACCGGCCGTGTCGCTGGACGTTGGCACATCGTTATGGAGACCAGCTTGCGGACCCTCGCTGAGTACTTCGGGGTCCTGGAAGCCATCGGCCGGCAAATGCAACGCTACCGCTTCGAACGAGCCCAATGGCTGCAGTGGCTCCTGAAACGAGCGCTATCCGGCGAAGCCGTCCTGGCAGGCCCCCACGACGATTACCCGTACTGGCAATACGGGCCCCCAGAGGACGAACAAACGATCGGCGCCCTGCTGTACGCAGAAGCTTCATAGGGGACGAGAGCAGCGGCTGGAGTTATCCATTGGTCCCGGAAAGGAAGATCGGGACCGAGAGTGGCTGTAAGCGCCAGCATTCGATACTTGCAAAACTTTCAATACAAGTAATTCCAGTAAGGCTACTAAATACAGTGAAGGAGGTTATGCAACTAGGCCCGTATCCCCCAGCCAAGCAGGGCTGCAACCCCTAGGGGCACTGTCAATGGTGCAAAGCCGTCACACCGGCTATCGCATCTCTCGAAGCGGGGGAGCGATGGGCAGTAGGTGGGGCACTAAACGTGAATCGTCGCACTGGTCCACCTCGATCCCAGATGCGGGAAGAGTCTTCAATGCTGACGGAAATTACTGCCAATACAAGTGTTTCCAGTAAACCCAGTAATCAATGTAAAAAAAGTAGCGACACTAAAGCCAGCATCCCAAGGTTAGCCAGCAGCCCCCAGTACGCTGGCAGAAACAACGCTTGGATCGAAAGGGAACCCCTTGAACCAGATCGACCGCGCGGCCCTTAGCCGCGTAATAGCAGTCATCAACGGCAAAGGTGGAGTTTTCAAGACGACACTTACTGCCAATATCGGGGGACTGCTGGCGCAATCCGGCTACCGTGTACTCCTAGTCGACCTCGATCCCCAAGGGAATCTAGCTGAAGACCTCGGTTACACCAGCAAAGAACACAACGACGATGGTAAAGCCCTAGCAGCAGCTATCGCCTTCGATGGACCGGTAACCCCCGTTGAATCTGGACGTGAGAACCTGGACGTGCTACCTGGCGGCCCTTATCTCGATTCTGCTGCCGCAAGTCTCGCCTCACGGACGCAGAAAGACCCTGATGGAGCCCAATTGGCCCTAGCTAGGGTCTTGGCGCCGATCGCTGGTGACTACGACATGGTCATCATCGATTGCCCACCAGGAAACGAACCACTGCAATCTGCAGCAGTGGCAGCGGCCCGCTACGCATTGATTCCAGTAAAGACTGACCTTTCCAGTCTCAAAGGCATGACCGCAGTCGCCAAACGTCTGGATGGAGTGGTCAAGTTGAACCCCATGCTCGACCTGCTCGGAGTTGTCTTGGTCGGAACTGCCAAGAGTGCCAGTAAGGTTCAGCGCGTAGCGCGTGAACACGTCACGCAACTCTTCGGCGTGGACACCGTGCTATTCCCCATGACGGTTCGCCATGCCGAATCCACGGCCCAGGTCACTCGCCAAAAGGGGCTGTTGGCTCACGAAGTCGAGAAGCAAGTCAACAGTGCACCCAAATGGTTCGAAGTACTCAAGGGACAAGCTGATGCAAGCGAGGCAGGGCCCCGCTCAGCAGCCAACGTTGCAGGTGACCTTCATGCAGTCACACAAGAAGTAATCGCGAGAATCGTGGCCATTGAAAGCGAAAAGGAAGAGCAGAACGTATGAGCGATGCAATTGAATCCGATCGTAAGGTCGCCGGCCTCGCGCCGCGTAGGAGCGCATCGAAGACCGATACCGCACCTTCTGAGCCAGCCCCGCTGGGCCGGCTGCTGCGCAAGGTCCGGGATGACGAAGCCCGCGCCGGCCAGGAGCCCGAAGAGCCCATGGTGAATGTAACGATTTCTATCCCCAAATCACTGAGGACTCGCGCCCGCGCCGCATTCAAAGCAACCAGCTATCTTGAGAACGACCACTCCTGGTCGCATATGGTTTCAAAGGCGCTTGAGTCCGAAACCTCGCGTCGAGAAGCGACGCACAACGGGGGGGAAGCATATGACGGCGGCGACCAGCGGTTAGCCCCCGGTCGCAAACTCCAAGACTGAAGTTGGTAATACTTTTCTTACTAGCTTCACCAGCAATACTTGTAAATCAAGGAAAGCAGTAAAGCGCTAGTAGCTCCGGAACGAAGCCCTGCCGGCCCGATCTGGTTATGCGCTAACAATTCGGCCCCTTGCCTGATGGCAAGGGGCCGAATGTGTATAAAAAGACAAGTTCGTCTGAAGGTCAGCCTGGCGTGGCCACCCGCGTCCATCAGCAGGTGGGTGACGGCAGAGAGCCTCTCGCTCGTATCGGGAAGTGGTCCTCGCTGCGCTCGGCTGTAGAAGCATTTTTCTTTTTTTGCTGCTGTCCTTATGTTGTTGCCGGGTAGTTTTCCGTGGCCGTTGTAGGGTCGTGGCTACCCAGGAGAGGTGGGTATGGCTTTTGCTGCTGTGCCGAACATTTTCTGTGATGGCTTCGAAGGATTGGCCGCCCGCCACCCCGCGATGACCCGACCGCTGATTGAGAGACGCGACATGATCGCCGGATAAGGACACGACGGCGCGGTTATCTGCTGGCTCTTCTCATCCAACAGACTGGAGGCTGTTCTTGGTGCAATTATGGGCCGGTATCGATGCCGGCAAAGCCCATCACCACTGCGTTGTGATCGATGGCGAGGGAAACAGGCTGCTCTCGCAGAAGGTTCCCAACGACGAAGCGGCGCTCATCCAACTTTTGGGCACGGTCCTGGACTTGTCGGACGGTGGTCCTTTGGTGTGGGCGATGGACTTGAATCATGGCGGACCGGCGCTGCTCATCGCGTTGCTTGTCGGTCATGGTCAGAACCTTCTCTATATTCCTGGGCGGACGGTGCACCACGCCTCGAAGATTTATAGGGGTGACGGCAAGACAGATGCCAAGGATGCCGCTGTGATCGCCGACCAGGCCCGGATGCGGACTGACCTGCAGCCTTTGCGCGCCGGTGACGAGATCAGCGTCGGGTTGCGACTCCTAACGGCCCGGCGGGCTGACAAGTCGGCGGATCGGGTGAGGTCGATTAATCGACTCAAAGCTCAGCTCCTGGAGTATTTCCCCGCGCTGGAGCGGACCTTCGATTACAGCCGGTCCAAAGCCGCGCTGATGTTGCTGACCAAGTACCGGACTCCGGATGGGATCCGCCGTGCCGGCCAGGCGCGAATCCAGGCGTGGTTGAAGAAACACGGTGCTCGTTCCTCGGCAGCGGTTGCTGCGGCTGCGGTAGAAGCCGCGAAGTCCCAGCAGACCGTCGTTCCTGCCCAACGCATCGGGGAGGTGATTGTCGCAGCCCTCGCCCGCGAAGTGGCAAGTTTGAACGAGGAACTGGAAGAACTGGATGCGCTGATCAGCGAGAAGGTTACTGAACACCGGCATACCGAGGTGCTGTTGAGCATGCCCGGCTTTGGCCCTGTCCTTGCCGCCGAATTCCTTGGTGCCACCGGCGGAGATATGACGGTTTTTCAGTCTGCGGACCGGTTCGCCGGTGTTGTTGGATTGGCGCCGGCGCCGAGGGACTCCGGAAGGATCAGCGGCAACCACCATCGGCCAAGACGATACGATCGCCGGCTGCTCCGCGTCTTCTTCCTCTCCGGGCTCTCGGCGCTTAAATCCTGCCCGGCCTCACGTGCCTATTACGACCGAAAACGGGTGGAAGGGAAATCTCACATCCAGGCCATGCTCTCGCTCGCCCGACGGCGGCTCAATGTCCTCTGGGCCATGCTCCGCGACGGCACTACTTACACCTTGGTATCGCTGGCACCACCACTTACAGCCTGATCTAGCCGTCTACGACCGGCGGCTTGGTAACGAGACGATTCCTGCGCCTGGCGATCATAAGCGTTGTGGGTGCTTGCTGTGGATTGGGACCGGCGGCGCTTTCGTCGTGCCCAGATCCGCTATTGTCCAAGGGGTGGCGACTGAAGATTTTGAAGCAAAGGAAAGCGAAGTGTCAGGCAGCGGCATCGGGTGGACGTTCCTGACTAACCACGCCCACGTACTGTTGACCATTGCCCGTGATCCGCAGATACGGCTACGTGACCTGGCTGCCACGGTGGGGGTCACGGAGCGTGCCGCCCAGAAGATTGCTGCTGACCTTGTCGAGGCCGGCTACATCACCAGGACACGGGCAGGCAGGCGGAACATCTATTCTGTGGTGTTCGGCCGCCCGTTCCGGCACCCTGTTGATGCCGGCCATCAGCTTGACGAACTCCTTGCTGTGCTCGTGCCTGAAAAGGGGCAGCCCGCGGAGGGCACGAAGGCCTAGAACTTGGCCGGCCGCAGGACCTCGACGTCGCTCAGAAACAGGATCATGGCGTAGTCCTCGTAGTAGTGCTCGCGAAGGTGTGCAGCAAGGCCTTCCGCTATCACGGCGTCGCAGACCACCTCGATACGGATATTGCTGTTCGCTTCCCAGCCTGCTCCGCGGACGCCCCGGCTGCCTTTCCCGCGCGCGTCGGTGATGGTGTATCCGTGGGCGTGGTGTTGCTCGATGTCGCGGACGAGGGTTGATTCGAGGACGGCCTCGGTGACGATGGTCAGGAGCTTGCGTCGGTGGCTTTCCATGGCTTTATCCCCTCGCGAAGGTATGGATCCAGATGGACAGGGCGTGGTAGAGCGGGATCCCCACCACCACGTTGAACGGGAAGGTGATCCCTAGGGATGCCGCCAGCGACAACGTGGGGTTGGCTTCCGGTACGGAAATGCGCATGGCCGCCGGCGCCGCGATGTAGGAGGCACTTGCCGCCAGTGTTGCCAGAATAGCTGTTCCGCCCACCGACAGTCCTAATGCCCAGCCCAGCCCTGCACCTATGACGGCTGAGAACAGCGGCATGATGATGGCAAAAGCCGCTAGGAACACGCCGTATTTGCGCAGGCCTCCGAGCTGCGTTGCTGTCAGCAGCCCCATTTCCAGCAGGAATAAGGCAAGGATCCCTTTGAACATGTCCACAAACAGGGGTTCGATGGAGGACAGGCCGTCGGGTCCGGCGATCCAGCCGATGAACAGGCCACCCAGGAGCAGGACAATGCCTTTTCCGAGGAAGACCTCGTGAGCGACCGTTTTCCACCTGGTCTCCTTGGAGACTCCCCGCGCCAAAACTATGCCCACGATGATGGCTGGTACTTCCAGCATCACCAGAAGCAGCGGCATGTGCTCTTCGAAGACGACCTGTCGAGTGCCCAGGTAGGCGATGGCTACGGCGAAGGTACCTACACTGACGGAGCCATAGTGGGCGGCAATGGAGGCTGCGTCGGCACGTTTGAAGCGTCCGAGGTAGCGCAGCACCGGGAAGGCCAGAAGGGAAAGGAAGAATCCCATCGCCACTACGGCCAGGATCTGGGGTAGCAGTTCGCCAAAGGGCTGCTTGGCGAGTTCCACACCGCCCTTAAGGCCAATGGCCAGCAGCAGCACGATGGTGACGAACTCATAGATTGCCGCCGGAAGGCGCAGCTCCGACCGGAGCAGCCCGGCCAGCGCCCCAAGAATGAAGAAAAGGATGATGGGGTCTACCACATTAGGACTCTCTGATTATTTCCCGACGGAGTGAACAAGAGCAGTAATGAACCCTGCCGGGTCCCCTGGACTCACTGGCCGCAGATGCAAGCTCGTGCTGCCAGCATTTCACAAATCGCCGCATACATACGCATTGCTATTCATGAAACGTAATTCGTCTATTAGGATGTCTTCGAAGGTTTGGGGGACTGTCCCGGCCTCGGCACCTGGGATGAGGTGCCGGCCACTTCAGCCTCTGCTGCTCCATGAAAGGTGAGTTGTGACCAAGGCCGAATCTGATGATCCAATCCCGCATGCAATCTATGCCGGTGAACGCGTCGCTCTGCTGACCCAACATGGGAAGGAGCGGGTGCTAGGACCCGCGCTGGAGCATGCACTTGGGTGCCGGGTTGAACATGTCACGGGTTACGACACGGACTTGCTCGGTACTTTCACACGTGACATTTCCCGCGCAGGAACACAATCGGAAACTGCCCGTAAGAAGGCATCGGTGGGCATGGAATTATCGGGCCTGTTGCTGGGTATCGCCAGCGAGGGTTCCTTTGGGCCGGATCCCTACATCGGCATGTTCCCGTGGAACATCGAACTAATCGTTTGGATGGACAACGAGCGCAATCTCGAGGTGGTGGGAATAGGCGAAGGGAAAACAAACTTCAATCACCTGCTCACCGGCGAGTGGGCGGCAGCCCAGGCGTTCGCCCGTGAAGTGCAGTTTCCTGGACACCATCTGGTCGTTCGCCCTGACGGCAAGGACGGAACGTACATCTGCAAGGGAATCGCGAGCTGGCAGGACCTGGAGCGCGCCTTTTCGAGAGCGTTGACTCGATCTTCAAACGGCTTGGTCTTAATCGAGACCGACATGCGTGCCAGCGCAAACCCAACACGCATGGAAGTAATCGGCCTCGCGGCCGAAGACCTTGCCCATAAGCTTCGCTCCTTGTGCCCAGCCTGCGGCACTCCAGGGTTCTGGCGAGTCGGCCGGGTACCGGGGCTCCAGTGCAGTGCATGCGGTACGCCGACCAGCGAGACGCGTGCTGAGACGTTTGGATGCCTCAAATGCCCTTACCACGACACCCGCGACATAGCCGATACAACGTCCGCACCCCCAAGTATTTGTGACTACTGCAACCCCTGACGTTTGCCCCTCCTTCTGCGCCGCCGCCCTACGTGTCAGGTCGGAAACCCTACAGGAGATCGCTTGATCCAGAGGGGGGGATCCCCACCCGTGATTCCAAAGCCCCATTGGTGGATCACCTCATTGTGACCGGGGCCCTAACCGACCCGCAGGAATCCGTTGACAACATCATTGAGATTCCTGACGGATCATACGTGCCCGCTCCGTACCGTCAACCGGACTCCGTCCGGCTGCGGACCCGGGATTTTCGTCCGGCATGGCGAGTCCGCGTTTTTCGGGGCCGATCAGGTCGATTTTCATGACGACCGTGGTTGACCAGGTGAGGCCCTGGTTGATGCCGAGCAGGACGTTTGCCGCGACTACCCATCCCCAGTCCGGGGCCAGGATGAGCATCGCGGGGACCGGTACGGCGAAGAGCCAGCCGGTCAGGAGGACGGGTTTGCGTCCGAGGCGGTCGACGAGGATCCCGGCGGCGTAGTTGCTGGTTGCCTTGGTGATTCCGAACGCGGCGATATAGGTGAAGATGACCGTGTAACAGGTCAGGCCGAAGTCCTCGGCGGCCAGCAGGGGCAGGACGGTCTGCTGCTGGCCGGTCGCAGGACTTGGGCTGTGCTCCGTACACTCTTACCCATGGATGCACTTGACGTGGGACGGATCGTGGCTGGGCTGGTGTTGCTGGTGCTGGGTGGGGAATTCCTGGTGCGGGGGGCTTCAGCGCTGGCCCGTCGCGTGGGGATTTCCTCGCTGGTGGTCGGGCTCACCGTGGTCTCGGCAGCCACATCAGCACCGGAGCTCGCCGTGACCATCGGCGCTGTCCTGCGCGACGAACCCGGGCTCGCTGTGGGCAACGTTGTCGGCAGCAACATCGTCAACGTCCTGCTCATCCTCGGACTTTCCGCACTGGTTGTTCCGCTTGCTGTGAAGCAGCGGTTGGTGCGCTTTGACCTGCCCCTGATGGTCGCCCTGTCAGTCGGGGTGCTCCTCGTGTCCCTGGACGGGAGGATCAGTGCCGTGGATGGGTTGGTTCTCTTCTGCGTCGTGGTGGTGCACACTGTGATGACCGTCGTTATCGGCCGCCGCGACGCGAAGATCCCCACGACGCCGGACCCGGCCGGGGGTTCGCCTACCGCCGATTCAGCTACCGCCGATTCGGCCGGAGAGAAAGAGGCGGCGCCTGCGGACTCTTTCGCCAAATCGCTCCTGCTCGTGCTGCTGGGGATCGCCTTACTGGTGGCCGGTGCCACACTGCTTGTGGAAGGCGCGGTGAGCATTGCCGCCACACTGGGCGTGAGCAGTCTCGTGGTCGGTCTGACTGTAGTGGCAGTCGGGACGTCGCTGCCCGAACTGGCGACATCCATCATTGCGGTGCGCCGCGGTGAACGAGACCTGGCCGTGGGTAACGTGGTCGGCAGCAACATATTCAACATTGGGGTGGTGCTCGGACTGCCCGCCCTGATCTCTCTTGAGGGCATTCCCGTATCCGCTGCTGCGGTGGCCTTCGATATACCGGTGATGCTGGCAGCCGCGGTGGCACTGCTGCCCGTCGCGTTCACCGGCTTCGCGATCGCGCGTTGGGAGGGCATCCTGTTCGTGGGGCTGTACCTGGCCTACACCGGATATGTCGTTCTGACCGCTACCGCACACGATGCCCTGGAAGGGTTCACCGCAGCCATGGCCTGGTTCGTACTACCATTGATCGCAGCCACCCTCATCTCCTTCACAGCCTACGAAATCGGGCTCCACAAGGGCCGCCGGAACCCGGACCAGACCCGAACCTCGCCCTAGTCCGGGGTCTTCGGTTCGGGCCGGAATCGACGAGGCGGACACATTACCGGCACAGCGGCAGCGACCGTGTGGGGGCGCTCGCTCCCGGGCCCGCTCCGGTTGCTGGCCATTGCCAGCCGGAGGTGAACCGGACAAGGGGTGGCTGTCGGTCGAGGCGGTCCGTGCGTAGACTGTCGATCTGGTAAAGCTAAGGAAATCTAGTCGGCATGAGCACATTCGACGAACCCGGAGACCAAGGAGCCGCCCATGTCCAGCCACGACGACCCCACCACTGGCCCGGAGGATCACAGCCACGATAGCCTCCACCGTGGCAGCTACCGCGAGGTGCTCCGTGTCGGGGAGATCCTGCGTAAAGAGACCGTCGGGGGCATACTGCTGGTCGTTGCAGCACTGGCCGCCATCGTGTGGGCGAACTCTCCTGCCGCGGATAGTTACTTCGCCTTGCGTGACTACGAGATCGGTTACGAGCCCTGGAACCTGCGGCTCAGCCTCAGCAAATGGGCGGCCGACGGGTTGCTGGCCATCTTCTTCTTCCTCGTGGGTCTGGAGCTGAAGCGGGAGTTCGTGGCCGGTGACCTGCGCCAGTTCAGCAAGGCCGTGGTCCCGGTCGCCGCAGCCGTCGGTGGGGTTGCTGTTCCGGCGCTCGTCTACGTTGCATTCAACGCTGTGAACCCGGAGACGGTCAGCGGGTGGGCTATTCCCACAGCCACCGATATCGCTTTCGCCGTGGCGGTGCTGGCCATCATCGGCTCCCACCTACCTCCCGCGTTGCGGTTGTTCCTGCTGACTCTTGCGGTGGTGGATGACCTGTTGGCTATAACAATCATCGCCGTCTTCTATACCGATGACGTAGCGCTCACGCCCTTGCTGCTCGCATTGGTCCCGCTGGCAGTCTTCGCCTTCTTCACGCATCGCTTCTCCCGGTTCTTCAGCCGGCACGCCTGGGCATTCTGGATCATCCTGCTGCCCCTGGGACTGGTGGTCTGGGTGCTGGTTCACGAGGCCGGCGTCCATGCCACCGTTGCCGGCGTTTTGCTCGGTTTCGCAGTCCCGGTGATGCGCAGCAAGGCCAGCGGCGGACCTGAGGCCGGCCCGGGTTTGGCTGAGGAATTCGAACACCGCTTCCGCCCCATCTCTGCCGGGTTCGCAGTGCCAGTGTTCGCCTTCTTTTCTGCCGGTGTGGCAGTGGGTGGCTGGGAAGGACTCACCACAGCCCTGACCGCCCCCGTCGCTGTGGGTATCATCGCCGGGCTCATCATGGGCAAACCGATCGGGATCGTCGGTGCCACCTGGCTCACCACCAAGATCACCCGCCGGCGCCTGGACCCGTCCTTCCAATGGATCGACCTGGTGGGCGTGTCCTTGCTGGCAGGGATTGGCTTCACCGTCTCCCTGCTCATCGCCGAGCTGAGTTTCGCTGCAGGCAGTGTCGACACCGACTACGCCAAGGTCGCGGTCCTCACCGGCTCTGTGGCAGCGGCTCTGCTGGCCGGAGCGTTGCTGCAGGCCCGCAACCGCCACTACCGGGCTATCGAGAATCTCGAGTCCATCGACACCGACCACGACGGCGTCCCCGACATCTACCAGAACGATGAAGCCAGGGACGGGCGCCCGTAGGAGCGGCACTCAACACCTGATCCTCGACCGGAACGATCCCTGCACTCTCGGTTCCGGACCGCCCCCAGGGTTTTCGCGATTCCCGGATTCGATAGGTCTCAGGCCGTAGAGTGCCGCGATTAAGTGTGGCTGATCGCTGGCCTCAGGGGGCTCAAGCCCGCCCTTCTCGCAGTTTTCGACCGTTCCCGGAGTTGTTGCTCCTCCGGCGCTCCGCCCGTCATTGACCGGTGTGCTTCTCCTGGGTGAGTTCTCGGGGAAGGACCCGGCACAGGACGTCGGAGAGGGTAACCACCCCGACGAAACGCCCGTGGTGCATGACGGCGGCGAGTTGCTCCCCGGCTGCCCGGATCTGGGCAAGGGCCTCGTAGACCGGTGTTCCGGCGTCGAGCGTGAACGCGGGGCGGGTCAGCTCACTAACCGGCCTTTCCAGCGATTCGAGCAGTGTGTCGCGGACGTGAACGACTCCGGGGATGCCCCCGTCCAGGTCCTCCACGAGGATGCGTAGGTGGCCCGAGCGGGCGGCGGCTTCCTGCACATGGGAGGCCGTGGCTGTGGCCGGCACCATGGTCGGCGCGCCGCCCGGTGCGATCAGCGCTTGGATAGTGAGCTTCTCGAGCTCAAGGACACCGGAGAGCTGGGTGCGGAAGGAGGCGTCGAGGGCACCGACGGACGCGGAGTGCTCAACGAGGTGTCGGATCGTGTCGACGTCCTGGCCGCCGACGACCGCACGGTCCAACGGAGTTACTCCGCTGGCTGCGACCAGCCGGTTGGCGATCTCGTTGACCCAGCTCAGCAACGGTCGCACCAACCAGATGAAGCCGCGCGCGGGCACACCGATGAGCTTGGCCGAGGTTTCCGGGTGCGCGATCGCCCAGGACTTGGGCGCCATCTCGCCCACGACTAGATGCAGGAATGTCACGAACAGCAGCGAGAGGGCGAAAGCGGCGCCGCCGGCAAACTGCTCCGGAGTCCCCCAGGACGCGAGCACGGGGCCCAGCCATGCGTCGATGGCCGGTTTGGTAACCGCGCCGAGGGCGAAAGTGGCTGCGGTGATACCCAGTTGCGCACCGGCGAGCATGATCGTCAGCTCGTTGATGCCGCGCAGCGCCGCACGGGCGGACCGGTTCGTCGCAGCTTCGGCCTCGAGCCGGTGGCGGCGGGCACCGAGCAGTGAGAACTCGATAATGACAAAGAACGCGCTCAGTACGATGAGCAGCACGGTCACGGCGGTCACGATCAGCGGATCACTCATCGATCCTCCTCGGTCTCGGCCTCGGTGCCGATCGCGGTCTCATCCGTGCAGCCTGCGCCGTCAGCGGCGGTCCGGACAAGCCGCACGAGCAGTTCGCTGGGGACGTGCCGGGAAAGTTCCAGCACTTCAACCTCGAGCACACGGTGGACAGGTCGATCCAACACCAGATCACGAGGGTCGTCGGGCAGCTCGACCCGCAGCACCTCGCCGGTGACCGGCAGTTCACCGCGGTGGGCAATGAGCAGACCCGAGATGGTCTCGTAGTCACCGGCCGGCAACTCGTAGCCGACGGCGCGTTCGACTTCGTCGACGTGGATATCACCGCTCATCCGCCAGGTGTTCTCCTGCTCGGGCGTGATGACAGCGGGCGGGTCGTCGTCATGCTCGTCAGTGAGTTCCCCGACCAGTTCCTCGGACAGGTCCTCGACCGTCAGGACACCCGCGAAGCCACCGTATTCGTCGATGATGCAGGCAAGCTCGTTGCGCGACCGCGTGAGCTTGGCCAGCGCGTCAGGCAGCGACATGAGCGTTGGCAGTACGAGCGGGGGCACCATGATGGAAGACACCGGGGCCTCCTCGGGCGCGCGGCTGCGGAGTAGGTCCGTGAGCTGGACGACTCCGAGCGGCTCCTCCGTCTCGGAGATCACCGGGTAGCGGGTGTGCTCCTGCGCCATGAGAGCGCGCAGCTGGCCCATGGTCGTGTCCGGTGTAACGGTGCCGACCTGTGAGCGCGGGATCATGGCGTGTTCGACGGTCCGGTCGGGGAAGTCGAGGATGCGGTCAATGAGCACCGACAGCTCCTCGGGCAGGTCACCGCTCTCCCGGGAGTCAGCGACAATGCGTTCAAGATCTTCGGCTGTCACGCTCGTGTCAACGTCGTGCACCGGTTCGACACGCACGGCACGCAAGAGAGCGTTAGCCGCGTGGTCGAACACCGTGATCAGCCACCCGAACAGCGCGAGATAAATCGTCGTCGACCGGGCAAGAGCGCGGGCGAGAGGTTCGGCGTTGGCGATCGCCAGGTTCTTCGGGTACAGCTCACCGAAAATCATCTGCACAACAGCGGCCACGACGAGCGCGCTCACCGTGCCCACCGATATGCTCAGCGCCGCCGGCACCCCGGCACCACCCAGCAGTACACCCAGGGACTCGCCCACCAGCGGCTCGGCGACATAGCCGATGAGCAGTCCGGTGACAGTGATGCCCAACTGTGCGCCGGAGAGCATGAACGAGGTGCGGCGCGTGACTTTCAGCGCGCGTTGCGCAGCCTTGTCGCCGGCCGCGGCGCGCGCTCCGAGGCTGGCGCGGTCCACCGACATGTAGGCGAACTCCTGCGCCACGAAATAACCGTTGGCCGCGATGATTGCAAGAATCACGATAATCCCGAGAAGGAGCGTCAATACCGCTTCGATCATCGGGTATTTTCCCCTACCCCAGGGAGGCCTGACCGGCGCCTGCGGCCGTTCTCAGATATCGCGGAAGTGGAACAACTATCGCCGGGGTCGTCGGACGACCCGTCTCTGGCGGCTGATCGACCCATGCTACTGCTCTACACTCTCCAAAAATTGACGGGTACGCTCCATGCTAAACCATTCCTACCGAGGTGATCCCGGCAGGAACGAGAGCGCGGTCCCGGCGAGACAGCTGCGGGAGCGGCCGCAACCGAATCCTGATGCGCCATGCACCAACCCGTGGGTCGTTCCTCGACGGCGCAACGACCACCGGTGTGCAGACGCTGTTCTATGTTACGAAGGGAAGCCCGACAAGGTGCCCCGTACGGCGTGCGTGGAAGGGCTACTGCCCCTGAGCCGAAATAGGACGGCTATCTTCACTGCACAACGCGTGGGAAGGACTGGAGAATGCCGATAACGGCCCAATACGTCATCCTGCCAAGGGGAACGGCAGGATGACAGCGACGTACGTGCCGCACATACTCACAGGCATACGTTAGGCCCCCGGTCACGAGCTCTACTCAGGCGTTGTCTCGTGACCGGGGGACGCGGGTAGCGATCCTAACCCACGGTGGGCCACCCCTTTCACAGCTGCCGACGGGGTGCTATTTGGACATGTCTGCCGTGGACATTGTCTTCTCGCCGATTTCGGATTCCTCGTCCCGGCCCTCTGGGTCCGCGGTGATCACCGGTTCGCCCTGGACCAGTGAGCGGTCGTCCTTGTTCTCGTCGCCGCGGGTTTTGAGCAGACTCGCGGCGGTCGCTACGACGATGGTGGCGGCGATAAAGAGCAACGAGAACCAGATGGGGATCTCGGGCACCCAGAGCAGCGGTTCCCCGCCGTTGATGAAGGGGAGCTCGTTGACGTGCAGGGCGTGGAAGACGAGTTTGACGCCGATGAAGCCGAGGATGACGGCCAATCCCTGGGCGAGGTAGACCAGACGCTCGAGCAGTCCTCCGATGAGGAAGAACAACTGGCGCAGACCCATCAGCGCGAACGCGTTGGCGGTGAAAACGATGTAGGCCTCGTTGGTCAGGCCATAAATTGCCGGGATCGAATCGACGGCGAAGATGAGGTCCACGAAACCGATCGCGATGATTGTGAGCAGCATCGGCGTGACGAAGCGCTTCCCGCCCTTCACCACGGTGAGCTTGTCCTGGTGATACTCGTTGGTGACGGGCAGGACCCGGCGCACGAGTGTCATGAACTTGCCCTCGGCCGGGTTGGACTCGTGGCTGCCGAAGGCCTGCTTGTAGGCGAGGATGAGAAGCAGGGCGCCGAAGAGGTAGAAAACCCAGGAGAAGTTCTCGATCAGGGCCGCCCCGATCGCGATAAACCCGCCGCGCAGGACCAGGGCGATGATGATGCCGATCATCAGCACCTTCTGCTGGTACTTCTTAGGAACCGCGAATCCGGCCATCACGATGAGGAAGACGAACAGATTATCGATCGACAGCGCCTTCTCGGTGAGGTACCCGGCGAAGTACTCCCCGCCGAACGTCCATCCCGACACCGTGCCGATTCCCACACCGAACAGCAGTGCCAGCCCGATATAGAACGCCGACCAGCGCGCCGATTCCGCGATGGAGGGCTCGTGGGGTTTACGCACGTGGGCGAAAAACTCGTAGATGAAGAACAGGATCGTCACGGCGATCGTGATGAACCAGACCATAGGTGTGACCTGCATAGAGGTGCTCCAAGGGGTAGGCGTTGAACAGATACGCCAAGGTCTCCTCCGCCCGGTCGACACCGGAGCCAATCGACCCGAGACGCTTCAGTGCATCCGTATTGACGGGCCGATCACAGACGGGAGTACTCCCCTTGATGAGTAAATTCTAACCTATGCAAAACCGTCATCCTAACGGCTCGGCCAGGTCCGTGACCGCGAAGCGGGCCTGCAGGTTGACCGCCGAGGCCAGCCCCACCAGGAACGCCCCGGCGAGCAGCACGGGGAACAGCCCGGTGATGACGGCAGCGACCATCGCTGCGGTGCCGGCAATGGCCGCGGCCAGTCCGGCGGCCAGCGCGATGCGCCGCCCACGGGCCAGGGCCAGTTGGGAGAGCGGGATCGCCGTGGCAGCGGTGCCAAGGGTCAGGGCAGTGTTCACGGACCCGGCCCAGGCCTCGGAGCCGGAGAGGTCCACGGCCAGGATCGAGCCCAGGGCAAGGGTGGAGCCCGTGCCCAGCCCGGAGAAGACCTGGGCGCTCGACAGCGTCCACACGATGCGGCGCTGGGCGGCCCGGGCAGTTGACGTTGCAGCGTTGTTCACGGTCGGGGCCTTCCGGAAGCGAGGGGCGGACGGCGGCTGCCGCACGGATCGAGCCGGCCGCAGGGGGCCGGGGGCAGGCGGTGCTTTAGGCCCGATGCCCGGCCCGGTGGGCGGTCCCGGTCGAAAGTTGGGTCATGTCGAGGTTCTTGACGGCCGTGATGACCCCGTCGAGGCCGGCTGCCGGCAGTGCTCCGGGCTCGGAGAAAACGAGCGCTCCGTCGCGGAAGGCCATCAGCGTGGGGATCGAGCTGATGCCGGCCGCGGCAGCCAGCCCCTGCTCGGCTTCGGTGTCGACCTTGGCGAAGACGATGTCGGGGTGCTTTCGCGAGGCGGCCTCATAGACGGGTGCGAACATCCGGCAGGGGCCGCACCAGCCGGCCCAGAAGTCGACCAGGACGATGTCGTTCTCCCGGATGATCGGGGCGAAGTCGTGTTCGGTGATGTCAATGGTGGCCATGGATTTCTCCGTTTGATGGGTTGACGGGGCGGGCAGGGGTCAGCGGGCTTGGGCCGGCTCGGTCGGGGTGATGGTTTTGCGCAACGGGCAGGCGGGGATGGCGTAGCGGCAGGTGAGGGCGCCTGCGGCGAGTACTGCGGCGGTGATGGCGAGGATGAGGTTGGCCGGTTCGGGGAGTTCCTGGACGAGGACGAAGACGCCCATGGCCAGGACGAAGATGCCGAAGCCTTTGCGCAGGGCCGCTTCGGGGATGCGGCCGGCGAGTCGGGAGCCGGCGACGGAGCCGGCGATCGCGGCTGCGGTGACGGCGGCGACGAGGCCCCAGTCGAGGCTGACGGTGGTGAGGTAGCCGCCGAGTCCGGCGAAGGATTTCAGGGCGATGACGACCAGGGAGGTGCCGACGGCGACGGGCATGGCGAGGCCGCCGAGGAGGGCGAGGGCGGGGACGATGAGGAAGCCGCCGCCGGCGCCGACGAGCCCGGTGACCAGACCCACGACGAGGCCTTCGAGGACGACTTTGAGGACGGGCAGTTCGTTGTTGTGGGTGGCGGCGGTTTTGTTTTTGCGGCCGCGGATCATGGCGATGGAGGTGGCGACCATCATGAGGGCGAAGGCGATCATGAGGATGGTGCCGGGGATGTGCCCGCCGAGCAGGCCGCCGGCGAAGGCTCCGGCCATGCCTGCGGCGCCGAAGATCAGGCCGGTGCGCCATTTGACCCGTCCGTTGCGGGCGTGGGTGATGGCGCTGACGGCCGAGGTTGCGCCGACGACGAACAGGGAGGCGGCGATGGCTTCCTTGGGGTCGAGGCCTGCGACGTAGGTGAGGATGGGGACGGTGAGGATGGAGCCTCCGCCGCCGAGCAGGCCGAGGGAGAGTCCGATGACGACGGAGAGCAGCAGGGTGGCCGTGAGGGCGAGGCTCATGTGGTCTGTCCTTCTCTGGTTGGTTGGGCGTGCAGGGCGGTCAGCGGATGGGCAGGCCGGCGGCCTGCCAGGCGGTCATGCCGCCGGTCATGGTGTCGGCGGTATAGCCGGCGGTGTTGAGGGCGTCGGCGACGCGGGCGCTGCGGTTGCCGCTGCGGCAGACCACGATGACGGGGGCGGGCGCGGTCGAGTTCGGACAGGCGGGCGTTGAGCTCGCCCATGGGGATGTGCAGGGCTTCGGGGATCATGCCCTCGGCGGTTTCGAAGTCTTCGCGGACATCGAGGATCTGGTCGCGGCTGCGGCGGTCGTTGGTGTCCTGGATGGTGGTCTCGGCCATGGCGGGCTCCTTGGGGGCAGGCGGGTGGAGGGGTGGTTCCCGCCCGGGCGGGAACCGGTCTGGGGAGGGGCGGGTCAGGCGGAGGCTGCGGGCAGCTGGCGGATGGCGCTTTCGGCGGTGGGCTCGGCTGCGGTCTTGTTCCACGGCATCCTGGCCAGGGCCTTGCCCATGGCGCATGTGTTGGTGGCTGCGGAGAAGGTCAGGCCGGTGCCGATGGCGCCGGCGAGCAGGCGCAGCTTGGGGGAGATGAATTTGCCGGCCAGTAGGCCGCCGACGACGAGGGTGCCGGCTGCCATGCGGACCTGGCGTTCGAGGTCCCAGTGCTGGGCGCCGCGGACGACGTCGCCGCCGGCGGCGGCGAAGCCGGGTACGCCGCCGGCGAGTACGCGGGCCGAACCGATCCCGGCGGTGCCCAGGCGCTGGCGGGCCTGTTCGGCGCGGACCCCGGACTGGCAGACCAGGACCACCCGGGCGCCGAGGCGTTCGGCCAGTTCGTCGGTGTGCTCGGAGAGCAGCGGCAGCGGGACGTTGTAGGAGCCGCGGATGTGCAGGGTCTCGAACTCGGCAGCGGAACGGACGTCGAGGACGATCAGGTCTTCGTGCCGGTTCATCCAGTCGCGCAGGGTCTGCGGGTCGAGGGCGGTCACGGTGGAAGTCTCGGGAGCCAAGAGGGAGTTCCTTTCAAAGGTGGCGGATGTTTCGCCACAAGTCTGTCACATACCCACCGGGGTATGCAAAACACCCGTGGGGGTATAGGATGGTGGGAGACTTCCACCCCCTTTGCCAAGGAGAACATCATGCAGCTCGACAGCACCGAACTCACTCCGGTCATCAACCGGCTCAAGCGCGCGCAGGGCCAGCTTGCCGCGGTGACGCGGATGCTGGAGGAGGGCCGCGACTGCAAGGACGTGGTCACCCAGCTCGCCGCCGTGTCGAAGGCGCTGGACCGGGCCGGGTTCGCGATTATTTCCACCGGCCTGGAGCAGTGCCTGGCCAAGCAGGATAATTCCATGGACAAGAAGGAGCTCGAAAAGCTCTTCCTCTCCCTGGCCTGAGCCGGCGGCCGGCAGGCCGGCATGGGCGGCCCCGCGCAATGGATTGCGCGGGGCCGTTTTTTTGCGTGCGCGGGGGTTCGTGGTGTTGGTGTGCCGGGTCTACCCGGTGCGGGGCGGGAGCGTCTCGTACATCCTGGCTGCCACGACCGCGGCGGTGGCTGCGCTGAGGACCGCTGCTGCCCAGACGGCGGCATGCAGCCCCAGCAGGTCCGCGGTGATGCCGCCGAGGATCGCGCCGGCGGCGTAGCCGAGGTCGCGCCAGACCCGGTAGATCCCGACCGCCCGGCCGCGCCACGCCGGGTGGGCGACGTCGCCGACCACGGCGAGCAGGGTCGGGTAGACCATTGCCGTGCCCGCGCCCAGCAGTACCGTTCCGGCGGCCCAGCCGGCGAAGCCGTCGGAGGCGGCGATGACGGCGAGGGCGGCGGCCTGCAGTGCCATGCCCGCGGTGATCAGGTGCTTCCTGCCGATGCGGTCCGACAGCGCGCCGGTGGCCAGCTGGCCCGCTCCCCAGACGCCGGGGTAGAGCGCGAACAGCAGGCCGATCTGTGCCGCCGGCAGGCCGGCGGTGGCGAAGAGCAGCGGGAACAGCCCCCAGGCCAGGCCGAAGTTCAGGTTGTTGACCAGCCCGGCCAGGCTGGCCGAGGACAGCGCCGGTTCCCGCAGGCTGGCCTGGACCAGGATCTGCCGGCCGGTCAGGTCCTCATGCAGATGGTCGTGGATCCCGTCCGCACGCGGAACGTGGGTCCTGGATTCCAGGCGTGCGTGGCCGCGTGTTTCCCGCACGAAGACCCCGGAGAGCAGCAGCGCCAGCGCCGTATAGAAGAGTCCGAGCAGGAACGGGGCAGGGCGCAGACCGTACTGACCGGCGAGGTAGCCGGCCAGCAGGGAGGACACGGCGACGGCGCCGTAGCCGGCCGCCTCGTTCAGTCCCATGGCCAGGCCGCGCTGCCGCGCTCCCACGAGGTCGATTTTCATCACCACGGTGGTGGACCAGGTCAGGCCCTGGTTAATGCCCAGCAGCACGTTGGCGGCAATGACCCAGCCCCAGTCCGGGGCGAAGATCAGCATCAGCGGCACCGGCACCGCGAACAGCCAGCCGCCCAGCAGCACCGGTTTGCGCCCGTAACGGTCCGAGAGCATGCCGGCGAAATAGTTGGCGATCGCCTTCGTCACGCCGAAGGCGGCCACGTAGGTGAAGATGAAGGTGAACCCGGTCAGGCCGAATTCTTCGGTGGCCAGCAGCGGCAGGACGGTCTGCTGCTGGCCGACCATGCCGCCGACCAGCGCGTTCACGGCCACCAGCAGGCTGAACTGGGCCGCGTTGGCCCGCAGGCCAAGGGCAGGCACGGCGTTCCTGGCATGTCTGGCCATTCGGATGCCTCCACAAGGGTGAGGTGATCATAACGCCGAAACGGGCCCGCACGTTCGTGCGGACCCGTCCGGACTGGGCGTGCAGCGGTCAGCGGGCCGGGGCGCTCTCCCGGGTGTTCTGCCAGTTCTCCCAGGCGGCGTAGCTGCCGTCGAGTTCGACCACGTTGTAGCCCGCGCGGCGCAGGGTGCTCGCGGCGACGGAGTTGCGGACCCCGCTCTGGCAGTACGTCACGATGGGGCCGTCAGCCGGAAGCTGGTCCAGGTTCCAGAGCACCCGGCCGGCGCTGAGCTGCCCGGAACCGGGGATGTGCCCGGCGGCGTGTTCGCTCTTGTTCCGCACGTCCAGCACCAGGGCGGCGTCGAAACCGTCGAGTTCCTCGGGCCCGATCAGGGCCGGAACCACGATGGGCAGCCCGTCCAGGTCCGGGGTGTAGCCGGCAACATTGTCAATCCCGACCCGGATCAGGTGGTCCCACATGATGCGGGCTTCTTCCTGATTCGGCGCGAGCAGGACCAGCGGGCGATCGTCGGTCTCCGGATCGTAGGCCCAGGCGCCGAAGCTCGCGGCCTTGTTGCCGGCCGGGATATTCAGGGCGCCGGCCACGGTACCTTCATGGACCTGCGCGTTCGGGCGGGTGTCGACAAAGGTCGCCTTGTCTGCGGCCAGGTCCGCGGCGAGGGCCTGGTTGTCCAGCTCGGGCAGGGGTGCGCGTTCGCCCAGAACCTCCGGGCCGAGCCGGTTCTGGCGCTTCATCCGGCCAAAGTAGGCGTGCGCGTCGGGCTGGCCGTCGAGCAGTTCATCGATGAAGCCCTGCTCGTCGTTGGCTTCCAGGTACTTGCCCCACCACGCGTACAGCCGCTCATAGCCGACGGTCGTGGACGGGATGGCGCCTAGAGCCTTGCCGCAGGCGCTGCCGGAGCCGTGGCCCGGGTAGACCTGGACATGGTCCGGCAGGGCCAGGAACTTGGTCCGCAGGCTGGCGAAGAGCTGCTTAGCGCCCTCGAAGCGGGTGTCGATGCCCCCGGCGGCCTCGTCCAGCAGATCCGGGCGGCCCAGGTCGCCGGCGAAGACGAAGTCGCCGGAGAGCAGGTAGCCGGGCCGGTCGCTGAATGCCCCGTCGGTGACCAGGAAGGACAGGTGCTCGGGGGTGTGGCCGGGGGTGTGCAGGGCCCGGACCGTGATGTTTCCGATCGAGATGGCATCGCCGTCGTGCAGGCGTTCGGCGTCGAACCCGTACTGCCAGTCCGCTCCGCCTTCACCGGAAACGTAAATACTGGCGCCGGTGGCCGCGGCCAGTTCGCGGGTCCCGGAGAGGTAGTCGGCATGGATGTGCGTCTCGGCCACGGCCACAATCTTCATCCCGTTGGCCTTCGCCAGGTCGAGGTAAGCATCGATGTCGCGGCGGGCGTCAATCACCACGGCCTCGCCCTTGCGCTGGCAGCCGATGAAGTAGCCGGCCTGGGCCAGGTCCTCGTCATAGATCCGCTCGAGCAGCATATCGTCTCCTTCGTATCGCTCTTAGTACCCCGGGGGGTATTACTTTCGAGTACAACGATAATACCTACCGGGGTATGCACGCAAGTCGCGTTCCGTTGCTCGATATACCCAAGGGGGTATGTAGAATGGTGGGTGCCGCACGCAAAGCGGCGACGTACCGAGACGTGATGGAGGAATGTGTATGTGCCGGACGGCGACATGCCAGAAGTGTTCAAAGGCGACGTGGGCGGGCTGCGGCAACCATGTCGAGCAGGTGATGCGCAACGTTCCGCAGTCCCGCCGCTGCACCTGTGCCGCCGGGGCCGGCCGGCAGCCGGGCGCCGGGTTCGGCTGGCTCAGGAAGCTGTTCGGCCGTTAGGCCGCAGGCGCATGTAAGGTGACGCGCATGGAAACAACCGATCTGATCCTGCACCTCGCCGGCCCGGGGGCGCAGCCCTTTCCCGACCTTGCCGCAGCCCTGCGCGTCGCGGCCAACGCCCGGGCGGAACTGCCCGGCGTGCGCCTCGAAGTCGTCGTCCAGGGTCCGGTTGTCGCGCAGCTTGCCGGCGACGCGCACAATGCCGCAGAAGCTTCCGCCCTCGCGGCCGAAGACGGCGTGACAATAACCGCTTGCCGCAACAGCCTGCGCTCGGCAGGAATCGACGAAGCCTCCCTGGCGGCCGGAGTTGCCGTCGTTCCCGCAGCCGTCGCCCACCTCGCCCGGCGTCAGTTCAACGGTGCCGCCTACATCCGCATCTAGGCGGGAATTGCACCGGCCCCTGTCCGATCCCGCGGCACGGGAGCCGGTACGCGAAAAGCCCGGCAGGCCGGTGCCGTCCGGCCAGGGCAGCGGCGGCGGCATGAGCGGCGGCCGGTTCGGGGCGAAGCTTGTCCGTTAGCGCGGTGCCCGGGTGCCGAACGTTGTGCTGACGGTGTAGTTCTCGGCCAGTACATAGCTGCGCCGGAACTCCACCGGCACGCCGTTGGAGCAGCCCAGGCGTTCTATGAACAGCAGCGCCGCTCCGGACGGGCAGTTCAACGATGCTGAGAGCTCCGGGGTGGCTGCGACGGCAGTGAGTTTTTCTTCTCCGCCGTCGAGCCTGATCCCGCACCTGGTCTCGAGCTCCTCATACAAGGCGCTGTTGGAAAAATCCGCCGCCAGCAGGGGCCGGCACCGGCTCGCCTGCAGCCACACCTCGTCCACGGCCAGCGGAACGCCCTGGGCGCAGCGCCTGCGGGCCAGGCGGAACAGCGGCTCCCCGGCCGGCAGGCCCAGGCGGGCCGCGGCGGCCGGGTTCTGTTCAATCTCCTGGGCCAGGATGTCGCTGGAATGTTCCAGCCCGGCCTCCTGCAGGGTGGCGAAAAGGCTGTAGACCGGCCCGTAGGCCTGGCTCTTTCCGGCGATCACCGGCGGCAGGGCCACCGGTTTGCGCCCGCGCTCGGCACTGACCAGCCCGGCTTCACGCAGCGGGCGCAACGCGGCGCGGATGCTGCCGCGGCTGGCGTTGTACTCCCTGGCCAGGGAAAGCTCGCCGGGAAATCCGGCAGTGAATTCACCCTCCTGCAGCCGGCGGCGCAGATCCCGGCTGATCGATTCCCACAGCGGGACCCCGGCCCCGGCGGCACCGGATTCTCCCGCAGACGGTTTTACATGGTCCTGCCCGCTCACGTAGCCTCAATCATAATGTCTAGACATTTCGCGGCCCGGTGGGGCCGCAGCGAGGAGTACGCATGCCATCCCAGCGATCCGATCCGGCCGGCACTTCCCGCCGCCGTAACCTTACCGTGGCTGCCACCGTGCTGGGAGTAGCGGTCCTGGTGCTGTTTGTGGGCATCTTCGCCTTTCAAGGCGGCAAATCGCAGCAGGCCGCGCAGGCAGGCCAGGACACGGCGCAGAGCGGGGCGGTGCTGGATATGTCCCGCCGGATCGCTGATGATCCGGCCGCGCTCGGGGCCGTGGACGCGCCGGTGGTCATGGTCGAATATGCCGATTACCGCTGTCCCTTCTGCGGCCTCTTCGCCCGGGATGTCCTGCCCCCGCTGGTGGAGAAGTATGTCGACAGGGGCCGGCTGCGCATTGAATGGCGCGATCTTCCGGTCTTCGGCGAGCAGTCCATGGAAGCGGCCGTGGCCGGGCGCGCGGCCGGCGAGCAGGGCAGGTTCTGGGAGTTCAACAAGGCGGTCTTCGCGGTTGCCCCGGAGCGGGGCCACGCCGAGCTGGACCGGGAGAGGCTGATGGACATCGCCAAGGAAGCCGGCGTCCCCGACCTGAAGAAATTCGAGCAGGACCTGGACTCGCCGGACCTGCGCGAAGCCGTGGGGAAGGACGTGCGCGAAGCGGCATCGCTCGGTGCCTCCGGAACACCCACGTTCCTGGTCAACGAGACCCCGTTCGTCGGTGGCCAGCCCCTGGAAGCCTTCGAAAAGGCCATCGATGAGGCCCTGGCCGAGGCGTCCCGCTGATGGAAATAGGGTATGCCGGGGCGTTCCTGGGCGGGGTGCTGACGCTGCTCAGCCCCTGCTCGGCACTGCTGCTGCCGGCGTTCTTCGCCTATGCTTTCTCCACCAGGACCAGCCTCGTGGCCCGCACGGCGCTGTTCTATGCCGGGCTGGGCTCCACGCTTCTGCCGCTGGGTATCTTCGCCGGCGCAATGGGATCGCTGGTGACCGTGCACCGGAACCTTCTCGTCACGGGCGCGGCGGCGCTGGTCATCCTGCTCGGCGTGCTGCAGATCCTGGGCATCCGGATGCCGGCCCTGCTCCGGAACACAACACAGGCCGGTTCCTCCCGCCTGTCGGTATTCGTCCTCGGCGCGGTGTACGGCGTCGCGGGCGTCTGCACCGGCCCGATCCTGGGATCGGTCCTGACCGTAGCCGCCGTCGGCTCCAGCGCCGTGTACGGTGCCGTCCTGCTGGCCATCTACGCGCTCGGCATGGCCCTGCCGCTCTTCGTGCTCGCCCTGTTCTGGGACCGGATGGGAATCACCCGCCGCCGCTGGCTGCGGCCGCGCCCGGTGAGCATCGGCCGCTGGTCCAACTCCTGGATCATGGTGATCTCCGGAATCCTCTCGGTCGCGATAGGCATCCTGCTGCTGCTCACGGACGGTACCGCCGGCCTGGGCGGCGTACTCAGCGTCGGGGACCAGTTCCGGCTGGAAAGCTCCGTCAGCGCCGGGGCCGCAGGCATGTCCAACACGGTCTTCGCGCTGATCGCTCTGGCAGTGCTCGCCGCTGCCGCCGTGCTTTTCCTGAAGAACCAACGCAACACCAACCAAAGCCGCACTCCTGGCCCCGTTCCGGATCGTGTGCGGCCGAGCGATAAGGATTCCTGATGAGCGCAGACCGCGCCGCCGGACACCAACGGTTCCTCTCCGCCCTGGCGGCCTGGCCGCGACGGCGCTGGCTCGCGGCCGCCGCCGCGGCAGCCGGGGCCTGCCTGTTGATAGCGGTTCCGACCGATCTGATCGATACACCCTTGTTCAGCCGCGAGGTGCCGCCCACCTGGTGGTCCTTCCCCGTCCTGGCCGTCACCGCGGTCCTGGCCGGCCTCGTCACGGCAACCTACGTCTCCCGGATACCCTCACCCGCCGAAAGGAAAACACGCCTGGGCGCCGCCGGAACCATCATGGCCTTCTTCGCCGTCGGCTGCCCCGTCTGCAACAAACTGGTCCTGCTGGCGTTGGGAACCTCGGGAGCGATGCAGTACTTCGAACCCCTCCAGCCGCTGCTCGCCGCACTGTCGATCGGCCTGCTCGGCTGGGCGCTCTATAAGCGCACGACGTCCGAAGACCGCTGCGCAGTACCGGCCAAACCGTCCCACCCTGCCGTACCTGTCCCGCCGGGCGGGTCGCCGGTCCAGGACCCGCCCGTCAACACCACAGACCGCTTCCCGACAGCCGGCCCGTAACCGCACGCCCTCCTGCCGTCTGCCCCCGGGGTCCGGCTCGACCCTGCTAAGCCGCCTGCTCTGATACCGGCGTACGTTGCGTCGTCAGCCGTTGCCCGCCGGCCCGTCGGGTACGGCCAGGGCAAACGTGCTCTGCTTCCGGGTGGGAAACAGGGCCGTGCCGTTCGGGAGGACGGACACCGGAAGCCTGGCATCACCGGTGTCAAGGATGGCCCCGGACTCAACATCGATTCGGGCTGCCACGCCGTTGAGCAGGGCAAAAACCGCGCCGCCGCCGATCGAGGAGACGCGGGCCTCGTCAAAGGATTTCCGCCACAGCAGGCCGGCACCGGGCCTGAAGGCCCGGAGGACGCGGGACCCGTTCCGGGCCTCCGAGGTCAGCAGCACCGTGCCCGTTGCCTCATCCACGGCGGCCGCCGCGGCCGGCTCGCCCGGAACCTGCCCCAGTTCTTCTCCGGAGCGCAGACTGTACGCCACCGGCACTGGTTCCGCGTCCCCTGCGTCCCATTCCAGGACGACGATTCCCCCTGTCGAGGGGCCGTACGCGCCGGTAAAGCGGACCGCGGCTTCCGGATCTGCCCCTGCCGGCCGGCGCAGATCGGCGGACGACCACAGGATGTTGCCGGAACCGGTATCGAGGGCCGAAAATGATGTTTCGCTGCCGGCCAGGGCAGTGCCATGATGCTCATAGAGCGCCGTTCCGGTGCCGACCTCAACGACGGCACCGGTATCGGCATCAAGCAGGACACCCGGGGGCGGGTCGGCCGTGAGCGCCTTGGGGGTATCGGTGAAAATCAGCCCGGATCCAGCAGACGGACCGGGCACCCGGGTCGGCCCCCACAGCACCTCCGCATCATCCGCGGCGAACGCCGTCGCCACGACGACGCTTACCGGCCCCTGTCCGTCCGTCCTGGCATCGGAATCCAAAATGACGACGGCCGGCTCGCCGTTAACCTCGGTCACCACCGTGCCCACGCAGGACGGGTTCGTGTCCACCCGCCAAGCGGTCTTCGCGGCATTGAACCCGTAGAAGCTCAGGTCCGCCCTGCCGTTGCCGGGGAAAACAGAGCCAAGGAAAACCGTTCCGGCCTCCGCCTGGGCGCTGTCGACCGACACACCGGACACGGGACGGAACCCCGGAAAATACTGTGTGTCACCGGAGGGTGCGGAAGACCCCGCAAGCGGTCCGCCTGTTTCAACGCGTTCGGCGCCCGGGGAGCCCGGGACCAGGGTGCAGGAGCTCATACCCAACAGCGCTGCCAGGGAAAGGCCCAGAAATTTCAGCCGGTAATGTTTAGACATTTCGTGTGCCACGTTACCACGCAGACCCAGCCCGTTCCGCGGATAACCCGTCTGACTAATCAATAAGAGAGGAATCCCAAGAGGTGCATGGGCACGGCAACTTCATGCCGACGAGATTTCATATGCGCCGTTATCGGCGGTTCCGCCCTGCCTCAAGTGCCAGCTGCTGTGCCGGTTTCCGTCTTAGGTGTTGGAGAACTCTTCCTTGAGTGGAGTCAGCTTGAACGGCAGCAAGCCGTCGTCCTTTTCTTGGACCAATCCATAGAGCCGCTTCAGCTCCGCCTTATCCGGGATGACGCCCCAGACGACGCTCTCCTGAAATAGCTGCACCGTGTTGAAAGTGGGTATGCCAGCTCTCCTTGCGAGGGCTGCTGCATCTTGGTCATCGATCATTGCCACGACATCACGTCCTTGAGCGCGAAAAACACGAGCGTGGGCAACCAAGACCATTTCGCCGCGATTCTTACTGGATGACAGCATTTCTTGGGGGCAGTTGTTCATGACCCATGTCCAATGAAATTCGTACTCATCATCCTTGTTTCTCGGAGGTGTAGAGAGCGCGACGATGTGCTTGCCCCCTATGACTGTCAGGAGTTTCTTGTGGCAGGTCTTGAACCGGTCGTCCTTATCGGACTTGTGCTCCACCTCGTCGACGACCGCGTCGGGAATAAGGATGCTGTCGGTCATATTCTTGAGCGTCTTCAGGTATAGATCTGTAGTGTCTTTCCGTCCCATGAAGTTTAGGACGGGTCCAGCGTCAAGGATTACTAGCTCGCTATGATCAGATTCATTGGTTTGTTCGACGTTCACTGGCGGCGGCCAAATCTGGTCGGTGGCAGTTCGACGGGCTTTGGTGTGATGCCCACCTCGTCGAGTTCGTCCTTTAAGTCGGCGGGCCTAATTCCGCGAATTCTAGCGACTGCTTCCAAGCCAATTACGTTGTTCTCATAAGCCTTCATAGCCTCAGCCACGATTCGCATTGGAGCTTGGGGTGTCATGGCTTTTTTCTGCGAGGCCCGGTGCTCATCCGACCATCCGTAGCGAGCAGCTAATTTCCCAGCCGAGAGAGATTTCCATGCCTCTTTTTGACCTTGAGCCAGCCACCCTGCATTCTCGAGCTGAATGAGAACCATCATCGGAGAGGCTTCAAAGTACCTGACCAAGTAGGCCAGATCGCCTTCGGAGAGTTGTTGGCGGGCTCTTCCAAGCCCTTCCAAAAACTCCGTGACGCCCTGTTGGGGCACGAGCAGGTGGCGGGCGAACGAATCGGCCCGGATTTCTTCCGCACTTCGAACGCCGCACTGGATTACGCCATCTTCGGCGAAATCTTTCAATTCGAGATGACCCACCTCGTGAGCCAAGGTGGCACGTTGGCGTTCCATGGAAGTCGTACATGCCACTGAAATGATCCGCTGATTAGTCTCGGGATCCTGAAGAACCATGCCATCAAGGCCGTCGTCCATCTCTACGATGGCTACGTCAATGCCTAGCCTGCCCTCGATCAAATCACTGAGGTCGTTGATCGGTGCATTGCCGAGGTTGTAGTCTCGGCGAAAATCAGCGGCGGCCAGGGCAGCTTGTTCCTCATTAGTCAAAGCCATCTCCCACCTGAGTCTTACTGTGCCGTCTGAATCTGTTTGAGCGCCCGGCCGAGGTAGTTGTCCATTTCCAGAAGGTAAAGAAGATGGTCCCTGACCGGCTCAGGATTGGGGTTCTTCCCGTTCGCCGTTCGGGCGGCGAACCGCACACGATCTCGTAGCGGATGGCTTTCCATAAGACTCGATTCTGGGCAGCCTAAAGCCATGGCGATAGCCGAAAGCTCGTAGGGCTTTACCGGCCGCTCCCCAGCTTCGATACGCGTAATGGTGGATTGGGAGAGGTCAATTCTGGCCTCCAAGTCGCGCTGCGACATGTCGTTCTTTATGCGGTATTGCTTGATGCGGTCGCCTGTAGTCATTGCCATCAGACTTGTCTCCTTGAATTAACACTGCGTCTCTGAATCACAGGGAGAGTGGTTGATTCATCATAGCGCTTGCACTTCGTCTCGGCCAACCAGTAAGCAGTGGCCTTTAACTGCTCAAGGGGGACAGATCTATAGAACGATGCGCTTGCCCGACCTGTTGGTCCCTAAAGCGTGGGGCGGAAGATCAGTCGGGATCGCCTTTTTCTTTCGCCGCGCGCTGACGTATGCGCCGTTATCGGCGTTTGAAATCCCGCACCTGCCGTTGGGCCTGCGGTTGGGTTATCGGATGGCTTGTGGCTGTGAGCAGAAGCGCCGTCCGGCCCGGTCGGCGGCCTCATCGGGGTCAGCCGAGCCCGGCAGGTTCCTGGTGTCCGTCGTCGTCGGTGATTTGGCCGGTGACCGGTTTGCGGGACAGGTGGACGTCGCCGGCTTCCGGCCCACGGGCTGTTGCGGCGGCGACGGCATCGCGGTCATCGGCTTTCGTGTAGGCGTGGCGCAGATGGACCGGGTCGATGGGCTTGCCGAGGCGTTTTTCCTGCCGCCGCTTGGCCGCCAGGTTCAGTGCTTCCACGGCGATGGCGAACGCCATTGGGCCGTAGATGAGAGCCTTGTCGATCTTGACCTCGAACCCGTCGGCGATCAGGAACACCCCGATCAGTACCAGGAAGGCCAGGGCGAGCATCTTGACGGTGGGGTGCCGGTTGACGAAGGCGAAGATGTGCTTCGCGGAGAAGAGCATGATGGTGAAGGAGGACAGCACCGCGACGATGATGATCAGCAGGTTGTCCACCATCCCGACGGCGGTGATCACCGAGTCGAAGGAGAAGACCATGTCCAGGATGATGATCTGCCCCAGCACGGCGCCGAACGTGGCGGCCTTCGCGCCACCCAGGCCATGGGATTCGGTTCCCTCGAGCTTCTCGTGGATTTCCCGTACCGCTTTATAGACCAGGAACAAGCCGCCGAACAGCAGGATCAGATCTCGTCCGGAGAACCCCATTCCGAAGAGTTCGAAGAGATCCTCGGTGAGGGAAATGATCCAGGAGGCTGCGAACAACAGGACGACGCGCATCAGCATACCCGAGCGTCAACCCGAGGTTGCGGGCCTTGGCCTGCTGCTCCACCGGAAGTTTGCTCGCCAGGATCGAGATGAAGATGATGTTGTCCACGCCCAGGACGATCTCCAGGATGAACAGGGTCACAAACGCGATGGCCAGATCGGGTGTCAGCTCGAATGCCAGTTCCATCCGGCCAGCATAACCACTCTGCATGGCAAATTTGGTGGGTTTGGCGTTTTCGGGCCTAAGCCCGGGTCATCGACGGCCGGAGCAGTCCCGGGTGCTGACAACGGCACGATCCGTCGGTTAGGACGACGGTGTGGGTTCGGCTATGATTTTCCTATCAAGGGGAGTACTCCCGTCTGTGATCGGCCCGTCAATACGGATGCATTGAAGCGTCTCGGGTCGATTGGTTCCGGTGTCGACCGGGCGGAGGAGACCTTGGCGTATCTGTTCAACGCCTACCCTTTGGAGCACCTCTATGCAGGTCACACCTATGGTCTGGTTCATCACGATCGCCGTGACGATCCTGTTCTTCATCTACGAGTTTTTCGCCCACGTGCGAAAACCCCACGAGCCGTCCATCGCGGAGTCGGCGCGCTGGTCCGCGTTCTACATCGGACTGGCACTGCTGTTCGGGGTGGGGATCGGTACGGTGTCGGGATGGACGTTCGGCGGCGAGTATTTCGCCGGTTACCTCACCGAGAAGGCACTGTCGATCGACAACCTGTTCGTCTTCCTCATCGTGATGGCCGGATTCGCGGTACCGAAGAAGTACCAGCAGAAGGTGCTGATGATCGGGATCATCATCGCCCTGATCCTGCGCGGCGGGTTCATCGCCATCGGAGCGACCCTGATCGAGAACTTCTCCTGGGTTTTCTACATCTTCGGTGCCCTGCTGCTTGTCCTGGCCTACCGGCAGGCGTTCAGCAGCCACGAGGCCAATCCGGCTAACGGTAAGTTCATGACACTCGTGCGCCGGGTCCTGCCCGTCACCAATGAGTATCACCAGGACAAGCTCACCGTGCGGCAGGGCGGGAAGCGCTTCGTCACCCCGATGCTGCTCACAATCATCGCGATCGGCTTTGTGGACCTCATCTTCGCCGTCGACTCGATCCCCGCGATCTACGGCCTGACCAACGAGGCGTACATTGTCTTCACCGCCAACGCGTTCGCGCTGATGGGTCTGCGCCAGTTGTTCTTCCTCATCGGAGGACTGCTCGAACGTCTGGTCTACCTCGCCCAGGGACTGGCCGTCATCCTCGGCTTCATCGGCGTGAAACTCGTCTTCCACGCCCTGCACGTCAACGAGCTCCCCTTCATCAACGGCGGGGAACCGCTCCTCTGGGTACCCGAGATTCCCATCTGGTTCTCGCTGCTCTTCATCGGTGCAACCATCGTCGTCGCAACTGTTGCGAGCCTGCTCAAGACCCGCAGCGACGAGAAGAAGGACGACCGCGGACTGGTCCACGGCGAACCCGTGATCACCACCCACCCGCACGACCGGGATGAGAATCCCGGGGTCGATGAGAAGACGATGTCCACTGCAGACACGTCCAGGTAGTTATCCCATAGGCAGCTGTGAAAAGGGGAGCCCTAAGGCTCCCGCCGGGAAGTACACCGTGTCCGGGCCGGTTACGTCCTCGGACTCCCACCCCATCGAGGGCACGTTCGGATCCTCGGCCGGAGCGGCGGTCAGGGACCCCAACTGTCGCCCATCGGACGAACACCAGGTTCCGGAGCTGTGCAGGAGTCGAGGCCGTTGTGGCCGAAGCTGACAGTCGGGGAGGGCGGCTGAATGTTCGCGGGCTGTCCTAAGGCGCAGCTCCCTCAATGGTTTTGGCGAAAACTGGGGGAGCTGCACCTTTTCCGCGACCGCTGCCCCGGGAACTGGTCATGTGGAGTGTTGCTTGGCGTTTTGCCTTGGGCCGGCAGTTGAAAGCGGAACAGGGGTACCTGACCTCGGACAGTGCTTTCCGCCTCGGCCTGCTCTTTGCGTCGGTGGGACACGCAATGGCAAAATTATGTTGTCCACGGCAATCAGGCCGCGGACGTTTTCTGTCTTTTGATCTTTGAGAGGATCTGATGTCCACTCCCGGTGACAGTCCGGGGCATAGTCCATGCCCCCTGCTGATGCTCGAATGTGCTCCGAGAACCGCGGCAGGGGGTGTTTCTAAATGGAATTAGTCTCGATCCTGGGTGGTCTGCTGCTGATCGCCGGCTGCGGTTTGTTCGTCGCGGCCGAGTTTTCCCTGATTACGGTGAACCGCAACGCGGTCAGGGATGCCGCCGACGCCGGCGACAAGAAGTCCGTCGGCGTTTTGAAGGCGATGAACACGCTGTCCACCCAGCTCTCGGGTGCCCAGTTGGGTATCACGTTGACGAACCTGGGTATCGGCTTCCTGGCTGAGCCTGCGATCGCAGCCCTGGTGCTGGGGCCTTTGATGGATGCCGGTCTTGCCGAGGGTGCTGCCCGGTCCGTGTCCGTCATTATCGCGTTGGTTTTGGCGACCGTGCTGACCATGGTCTTTGGCGAGCTCGTGCCGAAGAATCTGGCGATCGCGAAGCCGCTGGCCACCGCGCGCGCCGTGTCCGGCTTTCAGCGTGGATTCAGCGCTGCGACCAAGCCGCTGCTGGTGTTCTTCAACGGAACGGCCAATAAGCTGGTCCGGGCGATAGGCATCGAGCCGCAGGAGGAACTTGCCTCGGCCCGCTCCGCGGAGGAACTGACCGTCCTTGTGCGGCACTCTGCCCGCCAGGGAGTACTGCCCGAGGAGACAGCCGAACTGGTCCGCCGGTCATTTGCGTTCGGTGCCCGCCGCGGCCACGACGCGATGACACCGCGGACGAGGATCGTGGCCGTCGCCCCGGATCAGAGCGTCCAGGAGATGCTGGACATCGCAGCGGCCACCGGCCACTCCCGCTTCCCGGTGATGGAGCCCGGTTCCCACCATGTGCGCGGGATCGTGCACATCCGTCGCGGTCTTGCCGTCCCTTTCGGCTATCGCGGCGACCTCGCGGTCGGCGAAATCATGGACGGGCCAACGCTCATCCCGGACACCGTGGAACTTGATGACCTGATGGACACGCTGCGGGCCGGCGGCTTGCAGATGGCGGTCCTGATCGACGAAACCGGTGACGTCGCCGGGCTGATCACGCTGGAGGACTTGGTTGAGGAACTTGTCGGCGAAGTCACGGACGAACACGACCCCGACGACGACACGAGCGAGCGGCTGCCCTTCGGGGTGTGGCGGCTCGACGGCGCCCTGCGCCCGGATGAGGCCACCGGAATCCTGGGCCACACCATTCCCGAGGGCACCGAGTACGACACGCTCGCCGGCCTGTTCACGCTTCATCTGGGCCGGATCGCCGAGACCGGAGACACCGTCGAGCTGGTGACCGAAGGCTCGCACGGCCACCCTCCGGCCAGGATCGGGCTGTGCGTGGAGGAGATGGACGGGGCCCGGATCGCGAAGATCCTCGCCACCACCGAACCCACAGCCATCGAGGGAGAGGAGCGCTAAATGGACGCTACCGGAATCATCCTGACCATCGTCCTGCTCGTGGCGAACTTCTTCTTCGTCGGAGCCGAGTTCTCCCTGATCGCCGCACGGCGCAGCATTGTCGAGCCCCGGGCCGAACAAGGCGGCCGGGCCGCCAAAATGACCTTGTGGGCCATAGAGAACGTTTCGCTCATGATGGCCGGCGCGCAGTTGGGCATCACCGTCTGTTCCCTGGCCCTGGGCTATGTCACCAAACCGATGGTCGTCCACGCCCTGGAGGGTCCCTTCACTACCTGGGGGGTCCCGGCAGGGCTGATCGACCCGATCGCCTACGCCATCGCCTTGAGCGTGGTGACGTTCCTGCACGTGGTGCTCGGCGAGATGGTGCCGAAAAACATTGCGCTGGCCGGGCCCGAGCGGATGGCTTTCATCCTGGGACCGGTCCTGGTCGTCGTGGTGCGGATGCTGCAGCCGTTGCTGTGGTGCATGAACGCCATCGGCAACGGCATCCTGCGGCTGTTCAACGTCGAGCCCAAGAACGAAGTCGCCAGCACGTTCACCCGTGACGAGGTCGCCGGGCTGGTCGAGGAATCACGTGAAGGCGGGCTCCTCGACAAGCAGGACGAACGGCTCCTGCTCGGCGCGCTGACCTTCGAAGAACGCTCGGTCGAGAGCATCGTGATCCCGCTGAGCAAGGTCACCACCCTGCCCGCAGGGTGCACCCCGGAGCAGATTGAACAGGTTGCTGCCAACGGTTTCTCCCGGTTCCCTGTCCAGGCACCCTCCGGCGCCTTGGACGGCTACGTGCACGTCAAAGACCTGCTCGGACTGGACGCCGCGGACAGGAACAAGCCGCTGCCGGCCAGACTGGTCCGTGACCTGCCGCGGGTGAACCTGAACGACGCGCTGCGGTCCTCGCTGCACCGCATGCAGCGTGAAGGGGCGCACCTGGCACTGGCCATCGACGAAACAGGACACCCGTACGGCATCGTGACCCTCGAAGACATGCTCGAAGAACTCGTTGGCCAGATCCGCGACGATAGCCGAAGCACCAGCCGCACCTAAAGCCACAGCAGCAGGCTGCCATGGCCGAAGTACCGGAGCCAGCACCGCGGCCGCACCTGAAGCGGCCGCGGTGTAACCGTGATGCAGGCCCGGCGGTTGTGGCCGGACCGGTTCCGGAAACCGGCTAAACCCGATCCCTGCGGATCTTTCCGACCCCGATCCAGCCAGGCGGCGACATGTGCGCCGTTATCGGAGCTTGCCGGTGGCCTGACTCTTGAAGAAGCCCGGCATGTTCCTCCGGTTCCACGGGATTACGTGTCCTCGCATTGGGTTTCGACACGGCCGCGGCTTCGGCGGCCGCGTGGAAGCCGGACTTTTAGGTGCGCGGCATGGCCGGTGCCGGGAGGTAGACCTTGCCGCCGGATTCCAGGAATTCGACGGACTTGGCGTTCATGCCCGCGATGGCTTCCTGCTCGCTGGCGCTGCCAAACTGGTCGCGGATGTCCTGGGAGATCCTCATGGAACAGAACTTCGGCCCGCACATGGAGCAGAAATGGGCGGTCTTGGCCGGTTCGGCGGGCAGGGTTTCGTCGTGGAACGCTTCGGCTGTGACCGGGTCCAGGGACAGGGCGAACTGGTCACGCCACCGGAATTCGAAGCGTGCCTTGGACAGTGCGTCATCGCGCTCCCGGGCGCCGGGGTGCCCTTTGGCGAGGTCCGCGGCGTGGGCGGCGATCTTGTAGGTGATGACGCCGGTCTTGACGTCGTCTTTGTTGGGTAGGCCAAGGTGTTCCTTGGGAGTGACGTAGCAGAGCATCGCCGTGCCGTAGCGGGCGATTTCGGTGGCGCCGATGGCTGATGTGATGTGGTCGTAGCCGGGAGCGACGTCGGTGACCAGCGGGCCGAGGGTGTAGAAGGGAGCTCCGTTGCACAGTTCCTGTTGGCGTTCCACATTCTCGCGGACCTGGTGGAGCGGGATGTGGCCGGGGCCTTCCACCATGACCTGCACGTCGTACTGCCAGGCGCGCTTGGTCAGTTCGGCGAGGGTGTCCAGCTCCGCGAACTGGGCGGCGTCGTTGGCGTCGGCTACCGAACCGGGACGGAGTCCGTCGCCCAGGGAGAAGGCGACGTCGTAGCGGGCGAAGATTTCGCAGAGTTCGTCGAAGTGGGTGTAGAGGAAGTTCTCCCGGTGGTGCGCCAGGCACCAGCCGGCCATGATGGAGCCGCCGCGGGAGACGATGCCGGTGACCCGCTCGGCTGTCAGCGGTACGTAGCGCAGCAGCACTCCGGCGTGGATGGTCATGTAGTCAACGCCTTGCTCGCATTGTTCGATCACGGTGTCGCGGTAGATCTCCCAGGTCAGGGCGTTGGCCTCGCCGTTGACCTTCTCCAGCGCCTGGTAGATCGGGACGGTCCCGATGGGCACGGGGGAGTTGCGGATGATCCATTCCCGCGTGGTGTGGATGTCGTCGCCGGTGGATAGGTCCATCACCGTGTCGGCGCCCCACCGGGTCGCCCACTGCAGTTTGTCCACCTCCTCGGCGATCGAGCTGGTCACGGCCGAGTTGCCGATGTTCGCGTTGATTTTGACCAGGAAGGCCTTGCCGATGATCATCGGTTCGGACTCGGGGTGGTTGATGTTGGCCGGAATGATCGCCCGTCCCGCTGCGAGCTCCGAGCGGACAAGTTCGACGTCGCAGTTCTCGCGCAGGGCGACGAACCTCATCTCCTCGGTGATGATGCCGTGGCGTGCGTAGTGCATCTGGGTCACGGTCCGGCTGCCGGCGGCGCGGCGCGGCTTGGGTTTTGCACCTCGCCATTCGGCCGAAGCGGCTCCGCGGCGGGCCGCGGCGCGGCCGTCGTCGAGCAAGTCGCGGCCCCGCCCGCCGTAGCTTTCGGTATCGGCCCGTCCGGCAATCCAGCCTTCCCGGAGCGGCGGGAGGCCGACCACTGGATCGCTGCCGGGGCCGGTGGTGCGGTAGACCTGCAGGGACGGATTCGGCTGCCCGCCGGGGGAGTCGTCCAGCGCGATCGCGGTCACCGGAACCCGGATTTCCGGGTCCGCTCCCGAGACGTACTGAAGCGAGTGGGCAGGGTGGAACGAATCGTTCATGATTGATCTTCACTTCCTTCGCCGGCATTACCCGGACAGGTTCGACGGTCGCAGGCTGCATCAGCCTGATCTCAGCCCCTGCAACAGGGCTCCCGTGTGGATACACACGAGGATAGCAGCGGCAGGCCTACCGACAGAAACAAGGCCCGTGCCTAGGCCGTGGGAGACCGCACCGAGACCGCTGCTTCTGTCCGGGCGGCTGCCTGATTCCGGACGGTCACGTCGGGACAACAGTGCGCGCCTGAACCGGCTCTTGAACGGCTGCCGGGCGGCATGCCGGGGTTGTGATGATTCCCCCCAGACGTCCGTACAGCGGCGCTGCATGCTTTCATGGGCGCTGAGGATCTGCGTAATGATTAAGCGGGGACAACTATTCGCACTATTTAGGAGTCCATCCGGCATGGCGCAGCAGATCAAGATCGTTCTGGTATCGGACTTGGATGGCGGGCCGGCCGACGAAACCGTGCAATTCGGACTTAACGGCATTAACTACGAAATCGACCTGTCAACCGATGAGGCCGCCGCCGTACGCAACGTGTTGCACCAGTACATCAGCGCCGGGCGCAAGGCCACTGCGGCTGCTTCCAGACAGCGCACTTCCCGTTCCGCGCCGGCAGCAAACGGGCGGGATGAGGCCCGGAAGATCCGTGAAGGGGCGAAAGGTAAGGGCTTTCAGGTTCCCGGGCGGGGCCGGATATCAGCCGAAATCGTCGACGCCTACCAAAGGGCCGTGGCCTGAGCCTGGATGACTGCTCTTGCAGGTCATCCAGGATTTCCACCGGCCTATGAATCCAAGCAGACGGAGAGCCCGCGGACATCAGTACACCGGTTACCTATCCCGAACAGTGCGGGGCGAAGCCGACAGACGACGTCAGCGATGACTTCCTCCAAGGCCCGATGGCGACCGTACCGGGTTCTCTTCGAAACTGGTTTCGGGCGGGGGAGCAATTGCCGGAGTCATGACACGCAGCTGCCTTGGCGCCACTTCCTAGGCCGACTTATGCGCCGTTATCGGCGTTCACGAAATATCGCGGACCCGGAGCCTAACACCACACCCGACAGCGTTCCGGCCGGAGGCGTGCCCCGCGCCGATCCGGTGCTGCGGAGGCCGACGCGTCAGCGGTGATGGTGCCCGTCGTTGGCCTACTGCGCCTGTCGTGTGATGAAGCCGAGCGACTCACTTGCGGCGCGCGCTGCCTGCGCTACAACTGGTCCAAGCCGTTCGGCGTCGGCAGGGCCTATCCGCTGGGTGGGGAAGCCAAGTCCGAGCGCGCCGGCGAGCTGGCCGGCATGGTCGAAGACGGGCGCGCTGATGGAACCGACGTCGCTGTGACGCTCGCCGAAGGCTGCGGCGAAACCCAGCTTCCGGGTCTGCGCGACCTGAAGGTCCAGTTTCTCGAGACTGTCCGGCGTAGCGGGGGTGAACTTGGCGAGCACGGAGCCGGCGATGGCGTTTCGCGCGTCCGGGTCGTAGGCGAGGAAGATTTTCCCGGCGGCGCCGGCGTGGATGGGCATGACCTGCCCGACCATGAACGGCCGCATGACAACGTGGCGGGTTTCGGCGACCGCCACGATGGTGCGGTAGACGCCGTCGCGGATGTAGAAGGAGGCGCTTTCGCCGGTCTCGTCGCGCAGCTTCTGCAGGATGGGCTTGACCAAACGTACGACGTCGAGGCCTAGCGTTCCGGGGGTGGCCCAGCGTACCAGCCCGATTCCGATCCGGTACCGGTCGCCGTCGCGGTCCAGGAATCCCTCGTGGAGCATACTCTGCACCAGGCGCTGGCAGGTACTTGAAGGCAGCCCGGTCTTCCGGATGATCTCCTGCAGAGTTGGTTCGGGGGATTCGATAGAGAAGCAGTCGAGGATCTGCGTCACTTTGTGGAGGACCAGGATCGGAGATGATCCGGCGTTACTCTCCGTTGCCAATCCCTTGTCCTTGCCTCTGGTGTCCGCTGTCTGCTGCCTCGCCATCTTATCGCTCCTTCGTTTGCAGACCGCCGGTGGGAACGGCCTGCCCCCCCCCCCTCGCTGAATGTGATCCAGTTGACATTCTACGGCAGTAACCCGCATGATGGGTTGCGATCCCGCGAAGTGGGTTTTTGAGAGTCCTAGCACTGTGGAGAAATTCGTGAGTACCCCTGACATCACCTGTGAAACCGTTCCCGCGCCGAAGCAGGCCGGCCTGTCCCGCATCGGCCTGATCGTTCCCAGCTCGAACACCACAATGGAGACCGAACTGCCGGAGCTGTTCCGCCGCCAGTCCGAGGCCACCGGGCAGAAGTACACCTTCCATTCGGCCCGTGCGGGCATGAAGAACGTCAACAAGGAAGAGCTGCTGGCCATGGTGGGCAAGGCCGCCGGCTGTGCCGCGGCAGTGTCCGATGCCGACGTCGATGCAATCGCCTATGCCTGTCTGGTGGCCGTGATGGCCCAGGGGCCCAACGCGCATGTCGGTTCCGAGGAAACAATCGCCAAGGCTGCCGAGGACAACGGCCACCCCGCCGCCGTTACCAGTAGCGCCGGTGCTTTGGTCCGGACGCTGCAGGAGATGGGCGCCCGGAAGGTTGCCATGGTCACCCCGTACATGAAGCCGCTGACCCAGATGGTCCGTGAGTACATCGAGGGAGCGGGTATTGAGGTCCTCGACGCCGTCAGCCTCGAAGTCGCCGATAACCTCGCTGTCGGTTGCCTGGACCCGCAGAACCTGCCGGAGATCGCCCGCAACCTCAAGCGCGAAGGCGCGGACGCCATCGTCCTCTCGGCCTGTGTGCAGATGCCGTCGCTTCCTGCCGTCCAGGCCGTCGAGGACGAGCTGGGTCTGCCGGTCATTACCGCTGCCACGGCAACCGCCTATGAGATCCTGAAGGCACTGGGCCACGAGCCTTCGATCAGCGGCGCCGGCAGCCTGCTGTCCGGCGTCCCCCTCAAGCTGCCTGCGCGAGTCTAAAGGATACCGCCATGTCACTGTCGCTCATCGCCTTCGCCGTACTTATCGCGGCGTTCGCCATCGGCTCCTTCACCCGGTTGAATGCTGGCCTCATCGCCATCGTGGCTGCCTTCGGCGTCGGCACCATCGTGGCCGGGCTGTCAATCAAGGACGTGATCGCGCAGTTCCCCTCCGGGCTGTTCTTCATCCTGGTCGGGGCGACCCTGCTCTTCGCGATCGTGCGAATCAACGGCACGATTGACTTGCTGGCCTACTGGGCCGAACTGCTCGCAGGCAACCGCCGGTTCCTGGTTCCGGTGCTGATGTTCCTGCTCACCGCCGCCCTGGCTTCAGCCGGCGCGTTCACCCCGGCCGCCATCGCCATTGTCGCCCCGGTGGGCCTGGCTCTGGGGAGCCGGTTCGGCATCAGCACGCTGTCCATGGGCCTGGTCATCGTCCAAGGCGCCAACGCGGGCGCTTTCTCGCCGGTCAACCCGTTCGGCGTGCTGGCCAATGTCATGCTCGATGAGGCCGGGGCCTCCGGGGACTCGCTCAAGCTCTACGTGTACTGCTTCCTCTTCAATGTAGTGCTGGCGGTCTTCGCCTACCTGCTGATCGAAAGCATCATGAAGAAGCGGGCCGCCCGCAGCGAGGCGTCGGGCGGCGTCTCCGCCGGCCCTGCCTACGGGACGGGTGTTGGCGGGACCACGCCAGCCGGCCGCGGCACAGCGGTCCTGACTGTCCCCGCACCGGCGGCGGTCGCGACTGACGGCGGCAAGGTGCGGCCCCAGAAGGTCGCTGCCACCCCGATCCGTGTCCTCACCCTGGTCGGCATCGGCGCCCTGCTGGTCCTGACTACCGTCTTCGCCCTCGATGTCGGCGTCGCCTCGCTGGTCGTCGCCCTCGCCCTGATCGCCTGTAACTCCGGCGTGCAGAAGCCGGCCGTCGAGAGCATGCCGTGGTCGGCCATCATCCTCGTCACCGGTATCGTCACCTACGTCGGCATGCTCGAGGAAATGGGTGCCTTGGCGGAGCTGCAGGCCGGTATTGCCGGACTGGGCAACAGTTCCCTCGCCGCGCTCGTCACCAGCTACGTCGTCGGCATCGTTTCGGCCTTCGCCTCCACCACGGGAACCCTCGGCGTGGTCGGCCCGATCGTCACGCCGATCGCCATGGACCCGCTGTTGACCCCGATCGGCGTGGTCACAGCGATCGCGATCAGCTCCTCTGTGGTCGATGTGAGCCCGATGTCCACCAGCGGCGCCCTGCTGATGGCCAGCGCCGAGCCCAAGGACGAGCGGATGTTCTTCCGCGCACTGCTGCTCTGGGCGATCGCGATGATCTTCGTCGTGCCGCTGCTCGTCTGGTTCGTCTTCGTCCAACTCGGTATCGGCTAAGCCAAAGCGACGAGAGCAAGTACGACAACGGTGGGCCGATCCCGGCGCACCGTTGTCGGACGCGCCCTATTCGGCAGAACCGGGACGGAAGTGCCCGGGCCACTCGGACTTGCGGATCCGCTTGATCTCCCGGACTTCGCCCAGCGCACCCCACTCGTCCAGCCCGAGCCTAGACAGCGGCTCCAACTGGTCGATCCGCGGGTGCGTCCCGTCCAGCACCTCCGACGTCACCGTCGCATGCATGACCTTGCCGAAAACCAGCGTGCAGTCACCCATCGGCAGCAGCTGGTGGAGCTTGCACTCCAGAGCCACCGGGGACTGGAGCACCCGCGGCGGTTTCACCGTTAGGCTCGGCTCCCGCATCACACCGGCCGCATCGAACTCGCTGACCTCCGGATCGAAATTCGTGCCCGTCGCATTCACTTCGGCCATCAAGCTGACCGATGCCAGGTTGACCACGAACTCGCCCGTCGCCCGAATGTTGCGCAACGAGTCCTTCTCGCCCACGGAGGTGAACTGGACGATCGGTGGATTCACCGACGCCACCGTGAAGAACGAATGCGGCGCCAGGTTGTCCACGCCCTCGGCCGAGGTGCTGGAGACCCAAGCGATGGGCCGGGGGACAACCACCGCCGTCAGCAGACGGTAGAAATCGCGGGAAGACAGTTTTTCAGGGCTAAAGTCCGTTCGCATTGTTCCACCATAACCATCCGGCCCATCCCCAACGCCCGGACCATGGATCCCACTACGCTTCGGCGTTGATGGGCCGGGCGAACAGCCTGGGGATACGGAGTGCCAAGGGCAGGGCAGGGTCGTAGTTGGTGTTCCCCCGCCGCCCTATCGTGGCGGCGACTCCGCCCGCGAGACCGCATACCAGCAGGAGCCGCTGTTGGTCATCGATCCGCCGTACGTGGCGCAGGAGGGCGCGGATCCCGCCGGCTGGATCGCCGGCGGCGTTTCCACACGGTAGCCGTGGACACGACGAAGGGGCCGCAGGGGTGCGGCCCCTTCGTTGGCAGTCCGCCGGGTTAGGCGAAGCTCTGGACTAGGCGAAGTCCGCCGTCGCGGGGTCGGCGCCAATGCGTCCTGCTGTACCCTGATCCAGCGCGTCGATCGCCTCGATGTCCTCGGGCTCCAAGGCCACATTGAGGGCCTCCCAGTTCTCCACGATCCGCGATTCGGTCACGGACTTCGGGATGACCACGTTGCCCACGGCGAGGTGCCAGGCGATAACCACCTGGGCCGGGGTGACGTCGCGCTTCGTGGCGATGTCCTTCAGTACGGGGTCCTCGAGCAGGCCTTGGCCCTGGCCCAGCGGCGACCAGGACTCATGCAGGATGCCCTTGTCGGCTTCGAAGGCCCGTAGTTCGGCTTGGTTGAAGTACGGATGGGTCTCCACCTGGTTGATGGCCGGAACCACGCCGGTCGCCTCGATGATTTCCTGCAGCGCCCCGACAGTGAAGTTGGATACGCCGATACTCTTGACCCGGCCCTGCTTCTGCAGCTCGACCAGGGCCTTCCAGGTATCGACGTACTTGCCCTGCTTCGGCTGGAGCCAGTGGATGAGGTAGAGGTCGAGGGTTTCCAGACCGAGCCGCTCCATCGAGTCTTCGAAGGCCTTCAGGGTGCTCTCGTAGCCTTGGTCGGAGTTCCACAGCTTGGTGGTGATGAACAGGTCCTCTCGGTCCAGGCCGGACGCGGCGATGGCCCGTCCCACGCCTGCTTCGTTGCCGTAGATCTTCGCGGTATCGATGTGGCGGTAGCCGGCCTCGAAAGCCTTGCCGACAACAACTTCCGCGACGTCGTCTTCCACCTGCCACACGCCGTAGCCGAGCTGCGGGATAGTGAGGCCGTCGTTAAGGGCCAGTTCGGGGGACACGGTCTTCACGTTTTGCGATGTACTCATGAGGTCAGCAACCTGCTGTGCCGCTGAAATATTTCATAGACGGATTTTCGGATGGAACGGACGGGACTGGATCGGGGGCCACCCGGTCGCCAACGGAACGGCTCGGCGGGACCGGGTTGAGGAACGACGGGTCTTGCTCCGCCGCGAGAACCCGATTGCGGCGGCCACCTCCTCCGGCGCGAGCGGATCTTGAGTGTGGACGCGGGTTGGGCCCTGCCCTGATTTATGCCCTTTCAGTGTTCAAGACGGGGTAGAAGTCTGCAATTCGTCCGAGGGAGCAATGAGCAATCTGATGAACGACAAATCGGGAGTCACCTGCACGCCAGTTCTGGCCAAGGCGCTGCAGCAGGAACCTTAGCGCTTTGACGCTGCGCCGGACTTCCTGCACGGCAATCATGTCAAAGCGGCGGATGACTTCCGCGATGCACACTACCGAATGCCAGTCTCTTTTCGGTGAGTCCTTCGGCCCGGCCTGCCATATCTCTGTCAAGTCGCCGAATGCTCTGATGTTCTACGTCGCGACTGTTCGGGCCGGGATCACCTGATTCAAGGCAGTGTTAAGCCTCGCCAAATTCTGGATAACACCTTCAGGGGCAGCTGTAGTCATGGTTCCATCGAATCACCCCCAGCGGGTGGCCAGGGAGTCGCCGGAAGGGGGAATGCGCAGGTGACGTATGCGCCGTTATCGGAGTTTAGGGCAGCAGGCATCATCGGGTGTCACTTCAGTGCTTCCTGATGACGGCGCTAGGGCAGGTGGTCCATGGCGTCGCAGGAGCTGGCGCCTGGATGTAAGCGGTGGACGTCCATGGCCAGGCGGGCGATGAGGGAGGTCAGCGTGTCTACATCGGGCACATTGAGGCCGGACAGGAGGTCAGCTTCTGCGGCCGCGGCCCGTTCCTCGTAAAGGCAGGGACTTCCTGGCCGCTGTCGGCCCGAGCACTTTTCCCAAGCCGACCGTGTATCCGGGGAAGCATCGTGGCAGCAAAGTCCCGCTGCCCACAACCGGGGACAATCCTCATGGGTTACCCACCGCTACCGTTGGCGGGGAGCCACCCCAACGGCTCCCAAAAATCTTCAGCCGTGGATAACCCGGATTGACCCCCAGCTGTAGACAGACAACGGCGCGGGCCTGTTCTTCTGTGAGCGGTGACCGTTCGATTCGTTTAAAGAAGTCCCTGCATGCGCGCAGCTCGTTCCGGAACTGCTGTTCATTACGCGTTCTGGCGTAGCTGTTGAGGTCGCTCTTTCATAATTCGATTGCTTCCAGCACCGCTTTGTACTGGGCGGCGGTGTGATCGCGCAGCAACGGTTCTTCCAGCAGTTCGGCGAACTTTGGCCCCGGTTCATTTAGCCAGCAGCAGACGGCCTTTGGGGCGCGAGGACGGCATCCGGATGGGACTTGAAGACTAGGTGCGGGTTGGGACTCTGGACAAGCTCTAGATCACCCGGAGGTCTTCTTTTTGTCACCTACCCACGGTCGCAGTTGTTATGCCGGTAAGGGGTTAATATCTCATCGCCATCGCGCGGTGCAAAGTTCGATTTTCGATGAAAAATAACTGTACCCGAAAATAACCGTTGACGCACCACATGAGGAATGACACGTGGAGGCTAAGTGACGCCAAGCTCTCAATTATCCCAATGCAGCTTTCGTTCCACGTTGCCGAAACCGATTCCCTTTTCTCCAGACTCTTGACAGGGAACGGGCCTGCGGCTTTAATTTTCGTAAAAGCATAACGAATTTCGTTTAGCGAAATCTCTAGTTGGTTTATTCAACTTCCATCTACCATCGGGATCGTTCCGTACGATCTGAAGGAGGTAAACCTTGACAAGCAGCGCAGTACGTACGTTCATATGGCCTACCAGTGATGCCGCCGTCGTACAGCTGCCTTTCCCCGAGCGGCACCCGTGCCATGTTCACGACAGGCCAGTATTTGCGCGTCCATTTCGACGACTTCGACTCCCCCCGGAATTACTCGATTGCCAACACACCGCACAAGAATGACGGAGTCCCAGCTTCACCCCTGTGGTAGGTCCTCCATACACGTCCTGCCTGGGCGCTTCAGGGCGCGAGCTCGGGGCTAAACTCCCTTATGGCCTTATGGCCTTATGGCAAAGTTGCCGTCAACGCCAAATCCCGCGTGGCCGCCATACTGCTGGCTACAGGAGCGGCATCGCCCCGATCAGCAATGGCCCAGGACTAGATCCGCAAAGGGCTGGATCGCCCAAAGTATCTGTGTTGGGGGCAGGGGGCGCGGACTTCTATTTTGACGAACTGCCTTCGCCCGGCTGGCTTACCCTAGGAAAGCTTCTACAGCGCTGCATTCGCGCTTGGCGGCAGCATACCCGCTGAGATGTGGTCCCGAGGCGTGATCCCCTAGTCCAAGACTGAACTCTCAACGTCTGGGCTTTCAAAAACTTTCATAGAAAGTGAGTGATGATGAACAAACACATCCTGCCGGGTCTCGCGACCTTGTCGATTATCGCCCTAACCGTCACCGCATGCGGCACGGCTGATCCGACAGCTGATGCTGCCGGAACGGGTGAAGCTACCCAGAAGGTATCGGTCGGCGTGACACCGATCGCCATTAACGCCCCCATCTTCCTCGGGAAGGAAAAAGGCTTCTTTGACGAAGTGGGCATAGATCTGAATATCCAGACCAGTGTTGGTGGAGCAGCCGCCATCCCGGCAGTGGTCAGTGGCAGTTATCATTTCGCCGACAGCAATCCCATCTCCCTGATGATCGCCCGAGAAAAAGGACTTGACATCAAGTTCGTAACTGCGGACGGGGCACCAACTAAGATCAGCGGCACAGACACCAGCGGAGTTGTTGTGCCATCGGATTCACCCATTCAGTCTGCCGCAGATCTGGCCGGCAAAACCGTAGCTGTGAATACCCTGGCCAATATAGGCGACACGACCATCCGCCACCTCGTGGAAGAAGACGGCGGGGACCAAACCGCCATCAAATTCGTCGAGGTGGCCTTCCCGGATGCTGAAGCTGCAATCTCCAACAAGCAGGTAGATGCCGCTTGGGTTGTTGAACCGTTCCTGACCAAGGCAGTAAAAAACGGTGCCAGGGTGGTGTCCTACAATTTCGTGGACTTCGACCCGAATCTGGCCATAGATGGTTACTTTGCAACAGGGGACATGATCAGAAATGAACCGGAACTAGTAGAAAAGTTCCAGAGCGCGATTAACAAGTCGATGGAATACGCCGAAGCCAACCCCGAGGAAGTACGTGACATCGTCGGCACCTACACCGCCATCGACGCGGAACTGCGCGAAGAAATGATCCTCAACAGCTTCCCGACGACTTTTGATCGGGACTCCATGCAGAAGCTCGGCGAGGCTGCTCTCAAGTACGGCACGCTGACCCAAGCGCCAGACCTGGACGAACTCCTGCCCTGACAAGCCAGACGGCTCATGAGAGGAATGCTTACATGAAACAACAGACTGCCAAGTTGGCAGCAGTTCAGGCTTCACCCGTATGGCTAAACAGGGACGCTACGGTTCAAAAAGCGTGCGACTTCATCGCTGAAGCTGGCGCCGCGGGGGCGGACGTGATCGGCTTTCCCGAGAACTTTATCCCCGGTCATCCTTCCTGGTACTACTTCCACCCCGCCAGCTCGGAAAAGAGCGTGAGCATGGCGGTCAAGCTATTCCGTGAATCCGTGGAGATCTCCGGTGGGACCATCGACGCACTCTCACAGGCCGCGCGCCGGGCGCGCATTAACGTGATCATGGGCCTGACCGAGCGGATTCCCGACACTACCGGGACGCTGTACAACACACAGCTCTTCATTGACTCTGCAGGGGAAGTAGCAGGTAAACACCAGAAATTGGTGGCAACGGCCAGTGAACGGCTTGTCCACGCCTCAGGACTGGCGGAGACACAGCGGACTTTCGATTCCGAACTAGGCGTTATCAGCGCCCTAATATGCGGAGAAAACTCCAATCCACTCGCCGTGGCCATGGTTGCCTCGGCCTATCCCAAGGTGCACGTGGCCAGCTGGCCGAACAATTTCTCCCCTCGTTCAGCAGGCATGCCGGAGAACAGTCTGCTTGCCAGTAGGAACATCGCATACTCTTGCGGCACATTTGTCATCAGTGCCTGCACCGTCAACTCGGAGGCCATGATAGCCGATCTCGCAGCCACCGAGGCCGATGAAGCCTTCATGCGCGATCCAACCAAGACCGGCGGTAGCTGCATTATTAACCCGGCAGGCCAGATCATTGCCGGGCCACTGCCCGGCAACGAGGAAGGCATTCTTTATGCGGATGCTGACTTTGACGCCTGCATCCGCGCACGACTTCTCCACGACTTTGCGGGGCATTACAACCGCCCCGACGTGTACCAACTGGTAGTCAACCACAGCCAGCCAAAGCTCGTATCCATCGTAGGTGCGGAGTGGAGCGGATCCGAATCCGCCGGCCCGGAAGTGCCACCGATGGCGCTTTTCCTCCCGGAAGGAGGACGGAATGACTCTCTCGAAATCACCTGAACGGAACGTTGATGGTAGGACGGGATCACCGGTGTGACCCCTTGAACGGACTGCCCCCTCCATAGTGTCTCTCCTGAGATCTGTCTACCGGCTCCGTCACCTCATGAAGGTATCTCAGCCGAACGGACATGACTTCATACGGAGTTCCCGGAACGGTTCGCCTCGCTTCACGCGGGCCAGGACATTCATCAGCAGCTTCGTGGACTGGTACAACCATCACTCCGGGATCGGCTTTCACACTCCCGCCAATGTCCACTACGGCCATGCTGCCGACGTTGCCCGGGAACGCTCGGCAACCCACAGCCCCGCCGAGCGGGTCGAGATCCTCTCGACGTTGAACGCACCGGAGTTCGTGGATCTTGCATCCATGCAGGTCTATACGAAGCTGCTGGACCGGGGGATCTATCTGGGATCGCTGTCGACCTTTTACCGGGTGCTGGAAGGGAACCAGCAGATCAAGGAACGCCGGCGGCTGGCCACGCATCCACCCCGGCGGTTCCGGAACTGATGGCGACGAACAAGGCGAGGTTTATACCTGGGACACCTTCGAATCCGGATGCCCGTCCTGCGGGGTGATCGCCACGCGGCGCCACCCCCGGCGCAAGCAGCGGATCCGCGATATTCCCATCGCCGGCCCGGTAGAAGTGATCTGGTCCAAGCGCCGATTCTTCTGCGACGAGCCCGAATGCTCGCGGCAGACCTTCGTTGAGTCGACCGCGGAGGTCCCGCGCCGGGCACGCTCGACCCGCCGGCTGCAGGACGCGCTGGTCTCCGCCGTGATCGGCTCGGCACGGGCCGCCACCGAAACAGCGGCGGCGTTCGGAGTCTCGTGGTGGCTGGTCCAGCGCGCCCTGAACAATTCCATGACCGAACTGCCGGATGTGAACAACCTGCAGCCGAAGAGACTGGGAATCGATGAACACCGCTTCCGGTCCGTGCGCTACTTCAGGGACCCTGAGACCAATGCTTGGAAGCGCTACGAACCGTGGATGACGACGATCGTGGATCTGGACAGCGGGCAGGTTCTCGGCGTCGTCGACGGTCGGGACAGCAGGGGCGTCGGCGACGGCTCTTCGCCGCCCGCTGGACTGGCGGCTCGGCGTGGAGGTCGTGGCCATCGACCCGTCAGCGGCGTTCCGCAAGGCTCTGCGGATGTGGCTGCCCCGCGCCGCGGTCTCGGTCGACGCGTTCCATATGGTCCTTCTCGGGAACAACATGCTGACCGAAGTCCGCCAGCGGCTTCCCCAGGAAACCAAGGGCCGGCGCGGCCGTTCCGGCGACCCGGTCTGGGCCAACCGGCTGCTGCTGCTCCGCGCCTCCGAGAGCCTTTCGGACCGTGCACGGAACCGTCTGCAGACAGTCTTCGACGTCGATGATCCCACCGGAAAGCTGAAAGCAGCCTGGGACGTGAAGGAACAGCTGCGCGCACTGCTACGGACAGGTTCACTGGCCGCCGCCGCCGCTGCCAAGGACACGCGCCAGCGCCTGGTGGAACGCGCCGGACAGCCGGAAACCAACCGGCTCTGGCGCACCGTCTGCCGCTGGTGGCAGGAGATCGAAGTCCTCATCGTCACCGGCGCAACAACGAGCAAAGTAGAAGCCAACAATACGGCGATCAAACAAATCAAAAGAACCGGCCGCGGGTTCGTAAATAGCGCCAATTACACCGCGCGTATTATGCTCATATGCGCCGCCAGAACGGCGGCCTGATCGTGCATCGCAGCAGTGGAATTCACCACGAAACGCGGAGAGCCGCCAAACCTCAAGCTTCTGCGACGGGGTGACACGACCTCCGGGGGAGTCGGCCCACCAGCACGCGGTCCGGTACTGCTCATAGGATTATCTTCGCGTACGGCGCTCAAAAATGGACTGGACATGATTATTGGATTCCTGACCCTCGCCCCACGCGATCAAGCGGACTTGCTGTGACCCCTTGGTACCGTTCCAGCTTGACACTGTAGGGGACCCGTGCTGATCCATAGTCCCGCCAGGAACTGAAAGGGCAGATTATTATGACAATAACCGGCTGGAAAGTGGATGTCGCATCGATACCCACGCCGACACGCACCACGTCGCTGTCATCAGCGAACTCGGACAGAAACAAGGGTTGGCTGCACGTGTCCAGTTCCTGGCGGAGAAGATTGCTGACGCCGACGAACGTCTGATCACCGTCGTCGACGAAGTCGCACCAGAGCTCGTGCCTGCCAAAGCCGTCGGTCCCGTCACCGCTGCCCAACTCCTTGCCACAGCCGGTGAGAACACCGACCGGATCAAGTCCAAAGCAGCATTCGCAGCTCTGTGCGACAGATCGTCCTTGAATTATTCCTGGATGAACCGTCCTTTGATGCAGACATTCTGCACGTTCCATTTCAGTAGTCCCTCCAATTTTATGAGGTCCCACTGTCCTAAATCTCTAGGCTCCCCGCGACGCACGGTGCCAGACCACGCGGGTGCTGGACGCTTTGGTTGTGCGTTGCTCTATGAGACGGCCACTCCGGTACCGGTCCGGACGGCGGCGGCGGGGCGGTGGCCCTGCTTGGCGAGTTGGATTTGTTCGTAGACGTGGTGCCGCAGTTCGGTGAAGCGCGGCAGCGAACGGGTGTTGAGCTGGTCGCGCTCGTCCGGCAGATCAATGGCCAGGTCTTCCTGGATGACCGTCGGCGAGCTGGAGAGGATGATCACGCGTTCGCCGAGGTAGACGGACTCGTCGATGTCGTGGGTGACGAACAGGACGGTGACGCCGAGTTTGCGCCAGACGGTGCGGATCAGGTCTTCCAGGTCCGCCCGGGTCTGCGCGTCCACGGCGGCGAACGGTTCGTCCATGAGCAGCACTTCGGGCTGGTACGCCACGGCGCGGGCGATCGCCACGCGCTGCTGCATGCCACCGGAGAGCTGCCAGGGGTAGGACTGCGGCACGTGGGACAGCCCGACGGCCTCCAGCGCGTCATCGACGAGCTTGTCCCGCTCGGCCCGCGGCACGCCCTGGTTCTTCAGCGGCAGCTCGACGTTTTCGCGCACCCGCATCCAAGGAAAGAGGGAGCGGCCGTATTCCTGGAACACGACGGCCATCTTCTTCGGCGGCCCGGAGACGCGTGTGCCGTTCAGCAGCACTTCGCCCTCGGTCGGTGCCATCAGCCCGGAGATGCACTTGAGCAGGGTTGTCTTGCCGGAGCCGGACGGGCCGACCAGGCAGGCCAGCTCGCCGGCCTTCAGGTCGAAAGTCAGGTTCCGCACGGCCTCGATATCGCCGCCGTCGGTCTTGTAAACCTTCTTCAGGTTGCGGACCGAGAGCATGGCCTCGTTCCCGGGCAAAGTCTTGCCTGCCGGGGCGGGCGTGGTTCCGGGTGTTGTTTCAGACTGCATTTTCTACCTCTCGCAGGCCGTGGTACCAGCGCAGCACACGCCGCTCGGTCCACTGGAAGATGAATGACAAGGCGACGCCGATCAGGCCCAGGACCACAATGCCGGACCACATTTGCGGAATCGCGAAGGACCGCTGGAACTGCACGATCGTGAAGCCGAGGCCCGAGGACGAGGCGAACATTTCGGAAATGACCATCAGGATCAAGCCGATGGACAGGCACTGGCGGATACCGGCCATGATCTGCGGCCCGGCCGAGGGAAGCACCAGGTACTTGATCCGTGCCCAGCCGTGGATGCCGTAGGTGTGCGCCGAGTCGGAGAGCACGCCGTCGATGGCGCGGACACCTTCGATGGTGTTCAGCAGCACCGGCCACACGCAGCCGGAAATGATCACCGCGACCTTCATACCGTCCGTGATGCCCATCAGCAGCATTAGCACCGGGACCAGGACCGGCGGCGGAATGGCGCGGAAGAATTCGAGCACCGGCTCCGTCAGGTCCCGAAGCCACTTGATCGAACCGATCAGCAGGCCCGCGACAATGCCGATGATGATCGCCGAGACAACCCCGACGACCAGCCGCCCGATACTGGGCAGCACGTCAGAGACGATCCGCTCCCCGAACCATGTCTCGGCGAACGCCTCGGCCAGCAGGGCCGGGGTCGGCACGAAGAAATTCGTCTCCCCCAGCGTCGAGGCCCACCAGATTGCAACCAGGATCAGAGGCAGTGCCAGCACGTATCCGAGAGTCTTCAAGAACCTCATACGATCACCTCCGAACGGATCGAGGAATGCCAGGACAGGGTCTTGCGCTCAATGAAACGCATGACCAGATTAATGACGACGCCGATCAGGCCGGTCGCGAGTACCAGCGCGTACATACCAGAGATCGCGCCGCCGGCCTGGGCCAAGGCGATCTCGCGGCCCAGTCCCGGCGAACCGATGACCAGTTCGGCGGTGATCGCCAGGATCAGCGCTACGGAGGCGGCAAGGCGGATGCCGGTCATCAGGTAGGGCAGCGCAGTCGGGAACACCACGTGGCGGACCCGGGCCATGGTGCCCAGGCCGTAGGACTTGGCGGTCTGCATCGCGACGTTGTCCACGTCGGCGACCCCGTAGAGCACCTGGATGAAGACCTGCCAGAACGACGCGTAGACCACCAGCATCAGGGTTGATTCGATCTTCACGCCGAACAGCAGCACGGCCAGCGGGATCAGCGCCACTGAAGGGATCGGGCGGAGGAACTCCACGGTCGAGTTGGTGAACTTCCGCAGGAACATCGACGAACCGATGATGAAGCCCAGCACCACGGCCAGCACGATCGCCATCACCAGGCCGATCGCCCAGGCCAGCATGGTTTCGCCGACCGCGACCCAGAATGCCGCCAAACCGAAATCGGTGATCAGCGCCGCGATGACCTCACTGGCCGGCGGCAGGAACCGCGGCTCAACCAGGCCGACGCGTGGGATCAGTTCCCACAGCAGCAGGAACCCAACAATGCCCGCCAGCCCGAGCAACTGCTTCACCGGCAGCTTCCTCGCCGGCTGCTTTCTCCCCCGCGGGATAGGCGCAGCACTATTGGTTGTTACGGCCCCTTGTGTCATGGCAGCAGCTCATCCAGGCTTAGGCTTTGACTCGAGTAATTGCTCGGCGAAATGCGTACTTTTGTCGTCTTACGCCGGCTGCAGACTGAATGGCGTTGCGTTATTCTGCCGTGCCTTTTCGGGACTAGTGCCGAAGATTTCCTAGGACCAGGAAGAGCGCCGGCGCAGGTGGGCGAAACGGAAAGTCGGAAACTTGCCACGTGCGCGTCTGTGGCACCGTGATAGCCGTTCATTTTTGGCTGCTCCTTTGAGATTCGAGAATATTTTCACCTGGCATCTGACCGAGCTGTTCAATTGCTTCAGCGCGTATCAATGGGAAAAACGAGCTGTTCAGTTCTGGCATTCATTCAACTCACCGCGTGGCTGGTCCAGCCCTAGGTCATGGATGGGGGCTGCGGGCCTGGCCAGCTCAGTAATACCAGTCAGGTGCCGATCCACACCGCCAGGAGGTACGGCTCATGCGGGGACGAAAGCATCGCAGTGGAAATCACCAATGTCCAGGCCAGCATCGACGAATAAGTCGCGCGCATCGGACACCATCTTGTTACTGCCGCACGCGTATACGGAGCATTTATTGTGGCCTTTGAGGTGCTTTAGGGCGGCAGACTGAACCCAACCTGTCTCTCCTGCCCAGCTTTCTGGGGGTTGGGAGAGTACGGGCGTATAAGTGAACCAGTCGAGTTTCTCGTTCCACGACTTCACTAGATCAGACATATATAGATCAGGCTCATGTCGGCCGCCCCAGAAGAAATGGACCGGTCGTTTAATGTTCAGGTGGATGAGATTCTCCATAATTGACTTCACAGGAGCGAATCCGGTCCCGGTAGCCAGCATGATCAAAGGCTCGGGGGAGTCCAAGGTCAGTTGTACGTCGCCGAACGGCACCTCAACCAGGATTTTTTCATTTGGAGAGGCGTTTGCCAGGAAAGCATCTGAGAAGAGTCCTCCTTCATACTTACGTACGTGAAGTACTGCTTCAGCGTTTTTATGAGGGGGATTTGCCATTGAGTAGCTTCGCGTTTGTCCGTCAAAAACGATGTTCAGGTATTGGCCAGCATTGAAAATCGCCCTTACGCCGATGGGAAATCGCAACACGAGTTCGGCGATGTCGTTGCTTAGCCAGTTGATCTTCTTTATTTTCGCGTCCAGCTTTTTCCTGGATGTCGGGTCGTACTTAGTCCAGTCCGTTGGTCGAACAGTGACATCAGTCAGAGGTTTCGCCTGACAGAAGTAGACCGAGTCGGCTGGAGCTTTGATGTTGATTGACCGGTCTTGGACCTCACCTTTGATCAGAGTTCCCAGGCAGGTCGAGCAAACGCCTTTACGACAGGAGTAGGGGATCGAGTACCCGCTTTTTTCAGCGGCCTCAAGAATCGTGTCACTCTCTTCACTGTCAATAACTATGTCAGTAGCATCAATATGCACGGCCCTGGTCATGATCGTCCTTCTTCCCCACTCAATTTATGGATGCCACAAGCTTGAGTGCTTTTACGATTGGTGCGATGTCAGCGATTCCCTGTCCGGCGATATCGAAGGCTGCACCGTGCCCCACACTGGAAAACACGATCTCCTGGCCGATACACAGGGCGCTCGATTCTCGACCTCCCAGAAGCTTGATCGGTCCGTGTCCCTGATCGTGAAACATCGCCACGAAGCCGTCATATGATGCCCTGTCGGCCAGTAAAACGTCACAGCCGGTGGGCCCCACTACAGCCAGGCCTTCCTGTGCCAGCTTCTCGACGACCGGCGCGACGATGCGTGCATCTTCGTCTCCGAACAGTCCGCCCTCACCGGCATGTGGATTAATTCCGAAGACCCCTATTCTGGGCCTTTCGATTCCTAGCTTCTTCAAAGTAGCGTCTGTCGCTCGAATAGCCACTTCTACTGACCTCGGATTGAGAAGTTGTAACGCCTCGGAGACGCTGCAGTGCAGCGTTACATGCGTGATCCTCAGGTCGTCAATTATCAACATCAGGAACACCGGCAAATGGTCCCCGGATGATGCGCTCAGCAGTGAGGGATAGCCTGAGAAGACGATGCCGGCGGAATTAATTGCCGTTTCGGAATGGGGCGCAGCGACGATCGCTGAGCCGAAACCGTGTCTCAGCGACTTAACCGCAATCTTCACGTATTCGACGGTAGCCCGTCCCGCGGCTGCGCAAACCCTTCCCGGCTTGAACTCAGCCGGCGGCATCGAGTCAACGGGCAGGAGATCGATAGTGTTCATGATCGGTTCCGCTGTCCCGATTGTTTCCCTGACCGACAAGCCGAAACGGGAGGCGTAATAGGCCACCACGAAAGGGTCACCAACCACCACGGGAGGCTCTGAACCTTGTGCCTGCATTTCAGCGGCGGCTCTCACCGCCAGTTCCGGCCCTATCCCATTCGGATCCCCGATAGGCAGCAGAGTCCTTGCTCGGCTCATATCGGGAAGGCGATTAGCGTGTCAATCGTATTGCTATCACACACGACAAGCCGCTGAGCAAACATCGGCTGTTCATCGGCGTACTCGATCAGATCAACATACTTTCCCGTCGCAAAAAGCTCCGTCTGAGCTCCATTTGTTACGCGAATAACTGTGAACGGAGTCTCCGTGTGAATACCGCCGGATTCCGAAAGACGCCTAACCTGCGGAATTCCCAAGATGTGCCGATACGAGTGGCTCTCATAGATATTAGCTTCGCGCAAGGCTGAAACCCTGTCGGCTAACATAGCGCGTGAGTCTGCCCAGATGACCCCTGCCTCCATATGGGCGGCATAATTTTCCGCGTTAGTTACCATATAGTTGCACTTCTCCAAGAAGTACGCGGGCCACTCTTCGAGCCTATCCTCGTCGATGCAGTTAGCGTAGCTCGCCTGTAACTGCATGATTCCGAATATCTTGTCTTTGTCGACATCGCTGATGGACGCGATCATTTCAGTTTTCCTCGCTCTTTTCCCAGTCGTCGAGACCCATCTGGTTTCTATATTTCATCCAGAAGGCCCTGATTGAGGCTTCGGTAATGCGGACGTCACTTGAGCTAGTGCCGGAGCCACCCATCTCGACAACGGCAGACTGATCCGGAGCACCCGCGATTCCCCGCTGCACGAAGCCGCCGACGCAACCGTCTTCCATGGAGACGTAACCGCCCGGCCCTACAAGATTGGACTGCTTCATTCTGATTTTCCGCTGTGCCGCCGTATCAGAATCGAAACCGAGATATGTCCAGTTCAAATTCGTCCTCTCGACACTGACTGGTAGCACTTGGCGAACAGCGATCGAATTCTGGATCTGCTGGAGGACGAAACCTGGGTAGACGGACAGGATCTGAAGGGTTATGTCGTCATCGAATTCCTTGAAACCCTCCAGGATCGTCTCATCGGCCAACCGGTATTCACTGTCCGATCTGATTTGCTGATCCGCATAGATCGTGTCCGCACTCGAGGAGCGGTCAATCTCGGAGTAGCTCACATGGCATCCGCCATCTTCAGACACGATGATTCCCCCGCGCTGGGACAACCTGTTGAGCTCAAAAGTTGTGAAGAAGAGGTGAAGAATCGAGGCGTGGTAGGAGTCCTTGACATTCTCCATGTAGAGCTTCCAGTTGTTGGGGATTGCCTGCGTAAAGCGACCCAGGATAACCGGATTCCTGTCGTTCAAAACCCGCTTTATTCTGCCCGCAACTTCATCGCCGAGGTAATCTTCCAGGTCGGGTGTGTCTTCGGAAAACGTTCCAAACACCAGGCCGGCGATAGTTTCGATTCGAAGCTTACGAGGTCCGTGGGCTTCCAGGCAGAAATTCGCGGGCATTCCGCCCTCTCCCCGGACTCCGTCCTTGAACGCAACGCCAGTCAGGTCGCCCTGCAGGTTGTACGTCCAAGCGTGGTAAACGCAGGTGAAGTCTTTTGCCTCACCACGCTTGTCAAGGGCAAGAAGGGCCCCACGGTGTGCGCATCGGTTTTCGAAGGCGTAAAGCTCCCCGTCCCGGTCTCGGGTAACGATGACGGGGGTGTTGCCAACAAACGTCGAGCAGTAGCTGCCTGGCGTGGACAGTTCAGACTCCAGGCACAGATAGTTCCAGTTCGGGCCGCGGAAGATCTTTTCCTGTTCGAGGTCGTAGACATCGGTTCTTTGGAAGATCCAATAAGGAACCCGCGTCAGCGTGTCCTCCCAAGCGGGGAGTTCTTGAGGCAATGCTTCAGTGCTCATCTTCCACCTCTGCTAGATGATGGTCCATCTGATAGAATATTTCGGTAATCGAAAACAGATATCGTATCTCGAAATAATCTATGCGTGGAGGATCAAAGTGTCAAGAGGTGCAGGGGACAACTACGATGGAAAGCCGAACGAGGCTATGGCGGGGCTGGCCAAAGGGCTTGCAATTCTGGAGGGTTTCGACAAGTCCCGGCCCAGGATGACAATTTCCCAGGCTGCCGAGTTCGCAGGCGTGTCTCCGGCAGCGGCCCGGCGTTGTCTGCTGACCCTTTTGGATGCCGGTTACGTCTCCCACGATGGAAAATACTTCCAACCCACTCCCCGAATGGTTCGCCTGGGCAGAGCGTATCTGGGCACGTCGCCGTTGGCATTGCACGCTCAGACGTATCTTGACCAAGCGCGGGATGTACTTGATGAGGCGGTCTCCCTTGCAGTTTGGGATGAGGGGCAGTGCCTTTTCGTGGCACGGGCAGGCGCCTCACAAATCGTGTCCACAGATATCGCTGTTGGTGTGCGTCTACCTGCCCATGCTTCCGCAACTGGACGTGCGCTGCTATCTGCACTGGAAGAAGAAGAGATCAGGAGTTTTTTTCAGCGTTATCCGCCCGTTCAATTAACTCCTTCTACAATTACTGATGTGGACGCGCTAACCCACATTGTCCAGCGTGCTGGAGAGCTGGGCTATGCCACCAGCGCCGAGGAGTTGGAACTGGGCATGCACTCCCTGGCCGTCCCCGTTGCGGATTCACGGGGTGCTTGCGTTGCGACCATAAGCGTTAGCGCGTTCACCGGTCGGATCCGTATCGAAGAGCTCGTGGACAAGGCGCTGCCCATACTAACGGTGGCGGCGGAAGGACTTGGTAAGACTCTATAAACCCCGGGCAATCAACGGTACGAGCGCAGCACATCACTGCTGCGTCACAGGCAACGGGAGTGGAAGTCTGTTGTCACATTTTGTCGGCGGTAGACATTTCGTGTGTATCTATGGGGCTAGCCGGCGTCTAAGCGCAGCTCGAGTGCGGCTGCGGCGGCCAGCAGCTGTCGCTCGTAACCTGGCTTACCCACGAGCTGAACTCCGCACGGCATGTGTGCCCCGTCTACCACGACGGGAACGCTGATTGCGGGGAAATCCAATAAACTCCACGGTACGGTCATAGATTTGAGCGCCTCTCGTGTGCTCGTCCAACCATTCTCGCCTTGCAGCTCCCGCTGTCCGATTAGGGGAGCCTCGATGGGAACTGTCGGCATTACCAAGAGATCTATTGATGACAGTTTGGCTAAGACCTGGTCACGAAGCCGATCACGAGTTTGCAGCGCCAAGACATATTCCCAGCCAGAAACTTCGGAAGCCGCACGTAGCTGTCGGAGTATCTCAGGGTCGAATAGATCTGGGGCGCTCTCGACGCGGTCCTGGTGGAGAGCATAGGCTTCGGCTGACTGGATAGCTTGATGGTGCCGTCCACATTCATCAACTTCAGGAATCGGGACCTCGGCTGTCACCGCACCGGAGTCAGCCAAAGCACTTACTGCTATTTGAAGTGCTTCAATCTGATGATTTGAGACGCGCTCTGTTAGTTCACATTTAACCTCGCCAACGAGCAGATGAGGAGATTGCCCAGGTCTCTCGGGAACGCGAGGTGGCAGCCACGGACCGGTAATTCCTGTATGGTCTGGGCGGGAAACCATCGCCCGCCAAAGAAGGGCGGTATCTGTGACGGATCCTGCCACCGGGCCGACCACGTCTAGCGTTCGCGAGAGTGGAAAGACGCCCTCAGGACTAACCGTGCCTGAGGTCGGCCGCATTCCAACGACTCCACAGAGCGAGGCCGGAATACGTACTGAGCCCGCAGTATCGGTGCCAATCGCTATCGGAAGCAGCCCCGCGGCGACGGCAGCTGCAGAACCACTACTTGAACCGCCTGTGACTCGGGAGATGTCGTTCGGGTTCAGGGCTGGACCAGTAACGGCATTGTCCCCAGTCGGCCCGTAGGCGAACTCGTGAACATGTGTTTTTCCAATGATTACTGCTCCTGCGCTGCGCAACGAAGTAACGACAGCGGCATCGGTATTGGGGACGTGCCCCGCGAAGTGCTTTGATCCCATGCCAGTCGTCAGGCCCGCGGTGGAAATGATGTCTTTGACCCCTACCGGAATGCCGTGCAAAGGCCCACGATCGCAACCGGAGGAAAGCTCCTCATCGGCTTGTTCTGCAGCTCGCCTTGCGCCCTTCTCATCTAATGTAACGAAACAATTTATCCGTGGACCGAATTCGCGAGCGGCGCTAAGTGCTCGCTCTGTAAGTTCTCCGCAGGTCACCTTGCCCCGCCGAAGGCTGTCGGCGAGGTCGGTGACACTTACTCCCTGAAATGGACCAACGTCTCTAAGCAACCCGGCGTTTTTCATTCTTCTCCCTGATGTCCAGAAGCATTCGATTATTAGGAGGGGGCCCGAGGTTTCGGGCGGATCCTGACGCAGCGAGCTACTCAAAAAGGTCGGGTCGCGAATCTTTTCATCACCCCGACATGCGGGCCGCATATGACCGTTGAGTACCAGGACTTCGCGGGGGCGCGGCATCTGTAGAATACGTAGCTGCGAGCAGCCCGCGGTCGAATACGAACCTCCACTGGTCCGCGACCGGAACCATTCAAGAGCTGATCATCGAAGCGCCGGTTTCAAGAGGCCGAGGAGGGTCCCTTGAGCGAGGCCTAGCCCGGCTGTTGCCGATGTTCGTGGCATTTGCCGCTCATTCGCAGTCCACGTACTGGAGGCCACTCTCCTGTGTTTACACAGCGAAATCGTCTCGGCGAACGGAAAAGAGGCATGGAAGGGAATCCTGCTCCCATGTTGGGTCGGCGTCACTCTTGAATAAGCGTGGAGACGTCCAATTTGTTTTGCAAAGTGCCGTACTTAAAGGCGGCGTCGGCGAGTTTCTGCAGAATTTCTACGCTAAACTCCGTGGGATACTTATTCAGCGTCATTTCTGCTCGTAGCCCCGCATCGATCTTGGTATAGGTCCCGACAATTTCCCTGACGGCATCTGGATTCGAACTAGCAAATTCATGCGATTTATGCATGGCCCGAGTAAAACGCGCAACAATATCCGGATTCTCTTCTGCAAATTTGGATGTTGTGAAATACGCTTCAATAGGCGTAGCGGGATCGAAGTCGGCATAGTTATAAGTGACAGCTCGGCTGCCGCTCTTCAGTGCTGACGTAAGAAAGGGTTCTGCCACCCAGGCAGCGTCAACGTTGCCGCTCTCCAGGGCGGCCTCAGCTTCAGGGAATGGGACTTCCACGAAGTCGATGGTTGATGGATCGCCCCCGTTTTCTTCGACAACGGCGCTGATTGTGGTGTCACCGATATTGCTCAGTGTATTCACCGAAATTGTTTTTCCTGATAGATCTGCCGGGGTGGAAATAGGCGATTCTTCCGGCACGATGACGGCAGTCGCGTCTTTACTCGGATCTCCGCTGCTGGCCGAACCCGGTGCTACGATTTCTAGGTCCAAGCCTTGGTCTGCTGCAACCAGAAGAGAAACGATATTGCTGTCAGCAAAATCAAAGTTTCCCGATACTACTGCCGGCACGGCTGCTGCTCCACCTACTGTGTTCTGGATTTCCAGTTCCAGACCCTCTTCCTCAAAAAAACCCTCTTGCTGCCCTAAGTAAATGGGCGCGTTGCTGGCAATCGGAATTACACCGACGGTTATTTTGTCCGACCCGCTCCCGCTAGAAACAGGCTCTGCTCCGGATTCAGCCCCACAGGCGGTCAGCAGTGTAATTGCTCCTGCAACGGAAAGCACACGTAATGGTCGGATTTTCATGGATACATAACTCCTCAAGTGTTATGGGCCACGAATTCGCTATTTTCGCTTATCGAAAATGTTGGTTCAAATTCGAAACCCTGTTTGGATGTTATCTGCGTCTCATAAGTTCGTCAATCGTTCGCGATGACTCATAAAACCCTCACGTCAAGGCTCCTTTCACTGGCGAAGACATCCGTGTACCCGGGGGGATTCGTCGTGCGGGGTCAGAGGCCCGGATTCTGGGGCGTTGTGTTTGCTGTGTGAGCCGGGGAGGGATGTCTCAGGCGCAGATGACGCGGATGTTGTAGTCGCTGGTGTCCAGCATTTTGCGGGTGTCGAGGGGTTCCTCCTTGATCCAAAGGACCCCCGCTTCGGGAGCAACCTTTTCCACCCGGCCGTGGTACCGGATCCGATCGGGTCCGATGGCTTCGATCCGGGCCCCGCGGCGGAGGCCTGAGACGTCATCAAGGCGGGCAGAGGCGGGTGGGCGTTCGACAGGGGAAGTTTCCGATGTCATGGGTTCCTTACTTTTCGGCATTGGGGGTAACTCTTTTCATGGTTGCTCGGAAAAGGTGGTTTGGAGGTTGCGCGGGTGCCGCCTGTTCAGAGTGCACGTCCGGTGTCTGGGGGAGTAGCGCGAAGTGGCCGCAGACGCTGCCGGGCCAGGGGTGGCATTGCGCTAGTTGACCTGGACACGCGGCCAAACGCTGGTCCGCCCAGGAACATCACACACCCGGCCGGATGGCCAAGGAGCGTGCAAAGGACGAACAGAGGAACTCACAACATTCGTGGCGTACGAAGTCCTCTCCCCGCCCAAGGCGGGGCCGGCTGTCAACCTTGGCACCCTACCCCATACACTTTTTTCTCCTGCAACACTCGGCCCCGGGGCGTAATGCATCTGGGTGACGGTCCGGCCTTTGGCGGGAGCGCATCGGGAAGACGCGATCCAGGCCGCAAGGGAAGCGCTCGGGTGCTGCCTCTGCCTGGCATCGCTCAAGCGGCGCCTTCAATCCCGGTACGCGGGAGCCGTGTACAGCTGGACGTGGACCCATGCAGCTGTACACGGCTCCTTGCCGTGGTGCCTAGTGCTCGTGGCCCGGCAGGGCGGAGATCCAGAGCCACCGGGCAGCGGCTCGGCCGGGATTGCGGTAGGAGTGCGGGGTGCCGGGGTCGATCAGGGCTGATTCGCCGGCATGGAGTTGGTGCACCACTTGGCCGGACTGCAGTTCCAAATGGCCCTCCAGCACCAACAGGCATTCCTCTTCGCCGGAGTGGGCGTAGGGTGCCACGCGTGATCCCTCGCCCGGTTCGAGCACTGCCTCGATAACTTGGAGGGTTTTGGCATCAGGCGGGGTGACGAACCTGTCGCGGTAGAGACCGGAAGGGTGGTCGACCAGGACCTGCCGGAGCGGTTTCCGGGGTTCCGGTTCCCCGCTTTCCTCTGCCAGGAGTGCGGACATCGGAACGTTGAGGGCGCCGGCGATGCGCATGAGCGAGGAGAACGACAGGTTCGCCTTCCGGCGCTCCGCCTGGGAAAGGAATCCTTCGGAGAGCCCGGTCTTTTCGGCCATGTCCTGCAGGGTCATGTCCAAAGACCGCCGGATCCGGCGGATCCGCGGGCCGGGGGAGATAGAGGCGGCGTCGGGGGATTCTTCCCGCGTCTCCGTTTCGTTCTCCCGCATGTCCGGTTCCCGTCCTTCTGGCAGAGCCGATGTTTCCAATGGTGCCTGCAGCCGATCCTTGGCCGACAACTGAGACTATCAGGGCTTATTTCACGTGGTCTCCCTGAACCGCTCGACCGCCACCGCGGCAATCAGGACGGCACCGATCACGAGTTCCTGGACGTAGCTGGAAACATGCAGCAGGTTCATGCCGTTGCTGAGCACGCCCAGGAAAACCACACCGAGGACCACCCGCCATAAGACGCCTTCGCCGCCGAAGAGCGAGGTGCCGCCGAGGACGGCTGCCGCGATGGAAAGCATGACGTAACTGGCACCGAGCGATGCTTCGCCGGAGCCGACGCGGGCTGTGAGCAGGATACCGGCGAGAGCAGCGAGCATCGAGCACATGACGAAGGCCAGGATGATGGTGCGCTTAACGTTGACGCCGGCGACCAGGGCGGCCGCGCGGTTGCCGCCGACGGCGTACATGTTGCGTCCCGCGTGCATCCGTGACATGAAGACACCGACGCCAATGGACAGGGTGATGCCGACGAGGACTGGCACCGGGATTCCGAGGACGGAGGAAGTAGCCAGGGCATCGGTGAAGGTCAGTGGCACCCCGACGATCGGGGCGCCCTTGGAGATGATCAGGGCCAATCCGGTCAGCACCGAGGTGGAGCCGAGCGTGGCCATGAATGAGGGGACTTTCAGGTAGGCCACTATGAGGCCGTTCAGCAGGCCGACAGCGCCGCCGACGACGAGGCCGACGGCGATGCCGACCAGCACTGAGCCGGGACCGTCCGCCGTCGCGGCGGTGGCCATGGCTACGATCACACTGGTCAGGGCGACGGTGGCGCCGACGGACAGATCCAATTGTGCGTTGATCAGGACGATCATCTGGCCCATGGCGATGAGCAGCAGGAAGACGGATTGGCGGGCGATGTTCATCAGGTTCGCGCCGTCGAGGAACCGTGGCTCCATAATGGTGAAACCCAAAAACATCAGGATGAGCAGGCAGGGCAGCAGCCCCACGGTCAGCAGGAACTGAACGTTGCTCTGCCGCGGTGCAGATGCCCGTTCAGGGCGGATGATGGTGGTCAATGTTTCTCCTTGATGGAAAACAGATAGGGATAGGTCACGCCGCGGCGTGGGCGAAGAAGGCATGTGCGATGGCTTCTTCGGTGATCTCGGCTCCGGTCAGGTGGGCCGAGACGCTTCCTTCGTGCATGACATAGACACGGTCGCTGATGCCGATGATTTCAGTGAGGTCGGACGAGATGACCAGCACCCCGTGGCCGGCTTCGGCGTAGTTGTCGATCAACCGGTAGACGTCGGCCTTGGCCCCGACATCAATTCCGACGGTCGGCTCATCGAAGATATGGACCTTGGCTGCGTGGAGCTGCCCCCTGGCCAGGACCGCCTTCTGCTGGTTGCCGCCGGAGAAGGCGCCGGCTTTGCGGTTCAGCAGCATCGGACGGAGGTCGAGTGCTTCGCCGATGCTGGTGGCCCGGCGCGACTCTTCGGCCCTTCTGAGGAAGCCAAACCGCCTGAGACCTGCGGCCTGGTGCGAGCCCATGGTCATTGCCTCCAGCAGCGGCCGGCCCATGACCAGGCCTTCGGTGCGCCGGTCGGATGGGTAGTAGACCAGGCCCTGCGCCAGCATGCCGGCCGGAACCGGCGTAACCACCTGCCGGCCGTCCAGCACGATCTGCCCGCCCAGGACCTTGTCCAGGCCGAAGCAGGCACGGCCGATCTCGGACTTTCCGGATCCGAGCAGGCCAGCGATACCGACGACTTCCCCGGCCCGTAGCGTTAGCGAAACCTGGCGGAGCGTGGCGGTCGTCAGCTCATGCAGGCTCAGCAGCTCCGACCCGGGACTGCGCATCGAATGCTGGTACAACGACGACGCGGGCCGGCCGATCATGCGCTCGACCACCACGGATTCCTCTAAGGGCGCCTGCAGCGTCTCGATGAACTGACCGTCCCGGAGGACGGTGACCCGATCGGCGATCGCCATCACCTCGTGCATGCGGTGCGTGATGTACAGGATTGCCACTCCGCGTCCGGCCAGGTCCTTGACGATCTGCAGCAGCCGCCGGCTCTCCTGCTCGCCCAACGACGCCGTTGGTTCGTCAAGAATGAGCAGCTTGGCGTCTCCCATCAGCGCCCGGGAGATCTCGATCAGTTGCTGCGAGGAGCGGGGCAAAGTACCGGCCCTGGCGTCCAGGGGCAGATAAGCGCCCAAGGCCGCCAGGCTCTCCCGTGCCTGCCGCAGCATCTGCTTTCGGCTGATGAACCCGGTTCGGCCCGGAATGGCGCCCAGACAGATGTTCTCCGCCACCGAGAGCTGCGGCACAACATTCAGCTCTTGGAAGACGGTGCGGATCCCGGCGTCTTCGGCATCCTGCGGCCTGGCGAAATCGATTTCCGTGCCGTTGAGCCGGATGGTTCCGGCGGACTGCTTCTGGGCTCCTGCCAGGATCTTGATCAGGGTCGATTTTCCGGCCCCGTTTTCGCCCATGAGGGCATGGATTTCACCGGGGCGTATGTCGAATGAGACACCGCTGAGCGCCGTGACGCCGGGAAACGTTTTGCTGACGTTGCTGATGTCGATCAACGCATTCATGACCGGACCCCGCTTTCATATACCGGGGCACCGTCCACATAGGTGCGGTGCACCCGGATGCTTGTCAGTTCGTCCCCGGACGCCGTCCTGGGGTCCCTGTCCAGAACGGTGATGTCGGCCGCCTTGCCTGTCTCCAGGGAACCGGTCAGATGGTCGATGCCCAGCACCCTGGCTGCCTCGATGGTGTGCAGCCGCAGCGCCTGGGCTACGGAGATCGCTTCCTCCGGTTCAATGTGGTGTCCCCAGTAGCTGCGGCGCGATACGGCGGACGCGATGGTCTGCAGCGGGTTGGTAGCCCCCTGCTCGCCGCCGAGGGTGATGTCCGAGCTGAATACCGGGGTAACGCCTTCGTTCAGCACGGTGTTCACGGGTAGCCGGCCGGCCGTGCCGGTGTCGGGGAACAGCATCGGCAGGTAGTCGCCGATGAAGTTGTGCAGGAACCCGGGCTGCATCACGGGGATGACGTTGGCAGCGCGCCAGATGGCGATGTCTGCGGCGTCGGCCAGGACGTTGCCCAGGTGCTCGATCCGGATGGGCGCGTATTCGTGGGGTTTGCCCAGGGCCAGGATCGCTTCAAGTGCTTCACGCTGTGCCCTGGTCCCGTTCGTATGAATGGCAACCTGGACATTCTTCAGCCGGGCCGTTCCGATGGCGTCCATCAGGGCCGGCCTCGACAGGTTCAGCTTGCCGCGGTACCCGCGGTGCGGGCTGTGGTCGCGGGTGTATTCGGACAGGCTTGCGGCGTTCCGCGCCGAGTAGCCTCCGTCGGCAAACACTTTAACGCCGCGGGCCCATACTTTGTCCGGACCGCTGCGGGATGTGTAGTCGGCGACCCAGTGGCAGGCATCGGCCACGGGTAGATATGACGGTGCCATGGCGTAGAACGCGATACGGCCTGCGATGTCGCCGTTGCTGACGGCTTCATCCAGGATCTCGATGTCGCGGCCGGTTTCGGCCATTTCACCGATGGTGGTCACGCCGTTGGCCAGGAAATCGGTGCGGAAAGTGTCCGCATAGAACCGGGACAGTTCGCCGCGGCTGCTGGCCGGGATGGGCAGCAGACCGTCGATTTCCGCGACGACACCGGTGGGCCGGCCGCGGTCGTCCAGATGCACGACCGGGCTGCCCCAGAGGCCCTCGCTGCCGTTCATGTACTGCTCGACCTGGGCGATCTCGAGGGCGGCACTGTTGAGCACCGAGACGTGTCCGCCGCAGTGCAGCACGATCGGTGTGGCCCGGCTGACCGAGTCCAGTTCCTCTCTGGTGGGCAGGCGGTGCTCCGCCAGTTTCTGGTCGAAGAACAGGTTGCCATAGCCGATCAGCCAGTCGCCGACGGTCCGCCCTGCCTTCAGGCCGGTGGCCAGGGCGTCCAGGACGTCGGCAATGGTCTTGCAGGCGGGCACCCGGCAGTCGATGCCACGGTGGGTGCCTGCGGCGTACTGCGAGAAGTGGACGTGTGGATCTATGAAACCGGGCATGATGGCCCGCTGGCCCATGTCGTGTACGGGCACTCCGTCGCGGCGCAACTGTTCCGCGTAGGAATTGTCTCCGGTCCCCGCGATCCGGCCGTTTTCCACGTAAACCACCGTCGTTCCCGGGGCCGCCGTCATGGTGATGACGTTGCCTTGGAGGGCAAACGTTGCGCTCATTTGCTGCTTCCTTTCACATCGAACACCGGGTCCCAGCCCTCCGGAGCGAAACTTCCGGTGGCGTCAAATGACTCGATGTTCTGGTATCCGTCCTCGCGGGGACCGCAGATGACCAGCGGTTCGGGGGCGTACCGTTCAATGTCAGGGTTCAACGGGATGTCCTGAAGGACGCGGACGGCCAGGTCCACCGACATTTTCCCGATCCGGCTCGATTGCTCCGACGGGGCGCAATTCGCCCGGCCCTTGTCGATCAGCTCCACCGACTGCGGTGTGACATATGTGCCGTAGAGGCGCACGTCGCCGGTTTTTCCCTGTTCCGCCAACACGGTTGCGGCTACTTCCATGGTGATTGCGGTGCCCACGATCGCATCGATCTCCGGATTGGCGGACAAGACATCTTCTACCAGCTTGAGCTGGACCTCCTTGCCGGTGTCGCCATACTTGATGTCCGCTACAGCGATGCCGGAGTCCTTCGTGGCGGCTTCGAAGCCCAGCCTGGTCCGTTCGGTCCATCCCGCTCCGGCGGGACCCGGGAGGAGGGCGACCTTCATTGGCTCATCGAGCGTGGCCATATGGTCGCCGATGAGCTTGCCCATGTCGTAGTAGTCCTGAAGGACCCGGGCGTCCACCTCGGTGGATGAGACGCCGTTGCCGACGTCGATGACCTTGATTCCCTGCCGCTTCGCGGCGGCGATCGCCGGATTCAGCGACTCGTTGCTGACGGCGCTGAGCAGGATGGCGTCTGCGCCCGAGCTGATGCAGTCTTCCACCTGGGTCACCTGGTCGGCGAGGTTCTCATAGCCTCCTGCGTCCGTCGTCGTGAGGGAGACGTCCAGTTGCTGTGCCTGGTTGACCTGCCCGTAGTTCATGCCGATCCACGTCTGGTCCTTCAGATGCGGCAACACCGAACAGATACGCCAGTCCTCGTCCACGCTGTTCCTGTCCAGGGACTCATACGAGCCGGGGGCGTTCGGGCCCATGCAGCCGGCAGCTTCAATGTCAGGGGCATCGCAGTCCGTCAGCAGAGCGGGCACTTTCCACGACGCACCGGTTACCGGCTCAGCCGCGATTTCCACCGGTGCGCATCCGGCAACCAGCAACATCCCTGCTGCCGGCGCCAGAGCCACGAGTTTACGCATCCGGCCGTTCATGCCAGCAGTTCTTGGGCGAGCCGGTCAACATCGGGGCGGACCGGGCGGATCTCGCCGGAAGGAAAGCTCTCGGCGGCGAAGTTGATGGTGGCCTGCACGCGGCGCGATCCGGTGAACTTTTTCACCAAGGCGGAACGGACGTTGAGCAAATCCTTCGGCCAGGCCGTACCGATCTTTCCGTAGATGCGGGAGTACTGCTGGACTCCGTCGCTCATTTCCCGCTGGGCACTTTCCCATGACTTCAGGGCGAACTCGGGGTTGCTGCTGTTGGTCACCGCGATGGCCAGTGCCACGGCGTTGGTCATCGCAACGCACGCAGCCTGTCCCAGGTTGGGTGACATGGCGTGGGCCGCGTCTCCCACGATGGCAGCGCGTCCGTTGTACCACTTATCGACATGCACGTCGTGGAACGGAGCCCAGCGGCCCTCAGTGTTGGCGGGAATGCGCTCCAGCTGCGACCTGAACTCCGGGAAGCTTTCGATCCAGGAAGCCGGGTGGAACGGCTGCTGATTCCGGCCTTCATGGTCGTTGGCGGGACAGCAGAGGAAGATGTACGTCTCGTCCGGCGAGCAGGGAATGATGCCGATGCGGCGCCCGCCGTTCCACTGCTCAATGGTTTGGTTGACCGGGTCATCGCCGGTACGGGGAATCAGGTGCCGTCCGCCGCCGTCGCGCAGGTCGACCAGCTTTTTCCGCAGCCCGAGCGAATCGCGGACCTTGGAGAAGACACCGTCTGCGCCAATGACCAGGTCGGCGCGGTTTTCCGTGCCGTCGGCCAGAGTCAGTGTCCCGCTGGGGGAGGCTTTGACAACCGGGGAGTCGGTGATGAGTTCGGCGCCGTTACGGCGGGCAGCGTTGACCAGGCTTTGATGGAGGTGGCGGCGTCCTACGGTGTAGAGGCGGTGGTTGCGCAGCCACTCTTCCTGCAAGGTGCGCCCGTCATGGTCCCGAAGGAACGGAACCTCGACCTTCTCGGCCCTGCCGGCGACTTCATCGTATGCGCCCACGGACTCCAAGGCGCGCAGCCCGTTTTCCCACAGGTAAATTCCGGCCCCGATCTCGCGGAGCTCGGATCCCTTCTCATGGACCCGGACCGAGGCTCCTGCTTTAGCGAAGGCAGCGGCAGCCGTCAGGCCCGCCAGGCCTGCTCCGGCAATTTCGATGTGCATCTCTGGATTCTCCTACTAGCGATCGGTGCGACGTAAATCACGTCGTATTGATGCTAGTGGCACAAATCATAGATGTGCAACAACTTTCTTAGATGACATCAAAGTTTCTTGAATATCTTTGCTTTTGTTAGAGAGCCCCGGTGTCTATGCAAATCAAGCGCAGACTCCTTGGGCAGGGCGACAACAAATACCGGCGTAGCCGACGTGCCGCCCGGTGAGGGACGCGAGCTGCGAGCCGACGGAGATTGACAAGGCATCGAGCGTCTCTTGGGCATGGGCATCGATCCACCAGCCCGAAGCTTCCGCTATCCGGATTGGGTAGACCAGGTGCCCGTCGCGCCATGTAGCGGGTAGGCGGCCCGGCTGCATGTGCCTCAGTCACTGCCAGTCCCCGTCGATGTCACGCATGATCTGCTCGGGTGTCTCGCCGAATAATGCGGTCAGCTTCCCGATGTGCCCTTGGTGCTCGCTGGTCATTCGTGCCCAGGCCAGACACTCCCGGAATGCCGTTTCCCGGTTTGAAGCAATGTAAAGGGTCCGGCCCGGGGTGTCCCAGCGGCTCCAGTGTGCGCGGTTGCCGTCGGCCCGCTCCGGGGGAGCGGTCGGGCCGTAGGCAGGATTGGCGATGCGTATCCCGGAGACCGGACCGGCAACGAGCCCGAGACCGGTATTGCGGCAGATGCGCCTCATCCAGCGAAGGACTCGTCGGTCATCGCCTGGACAGCGGCGCGGACTTCCTTGAACCGGTCTTCCATCAGCGCTTCGACGAAGCTACATAAACATCAGGTCATGTGAGCGACCGGTCGTATGCGGCTTTGCCACGGAAATCAATCGGGCAGGACATGACGGGGACCGGCGGCATTTCGTCATTCGGGCCTGCCGGAGCCCATCCTGCCGGCTTTCATCACAATGACAGGCGATCTGGGTAACGTGGCAGTGCCAGCATTTTTGACCCGAAGGAGGACACGGTGACCAACCCCGCGATCGAGACGTACTGGGAAGACGATGAGTGGAAGAACCGCCGGCAGGGCGAGGACGAACCTTTCGCCGTCGCTAAAACAAAGGAAGCCGCCGTTGAGCTCGGGCGTGACGCAGCCCGGATCGAACAGGTTGAGCACATCATCAAGAACCAGAACGGGCAGATCGGTGAGCGCAACAGTTACGGCAGGGACCCGCGGAACATTCCCGGCTAGCAAAGGCCCCGACAGACGTCCGAGGGCAGCCACCGGCTGGTTCTGTCTTATCTGGCCGGCACGTTGGGGTCGGACAGCGGGGTATCCGGGCGGCGGGAAACCTGGGCGAGGCTATCCGGATCGGCGCCGCCCTGATGCGAGGTCCGGTGGAGTGGCAGAACGGCACCGGATCTCGACACTATGGCCGGGCTGGCCGGCGGGCAGGGCGAAGCACTCGTCTTGAGGCATTTTTGAGCCAATCCCGGTGCAGCCGGGACCGCTGAACGGCGGCTTTCGGGCAGATGCCGGAGACGGGTTTCCCGAAGTGGAGTGCGCCCTTCCGCACCCTCCAAGAAGTTGGTTGTCCCTCTTAGCCGCCTATCCTATGTATTGAGGCGTGCGGGTGATTGAGGGGCCCGGTAAGCCGGCGCACGTAGGCGAGGGCTGCTGCGAGGCTGGTGTCGACAACCACGGAAACCATCACCATCGGGGCCAATCCGCTCGTATCCCCGCTCATGACGATCAGCAGCATCGCGGCGATGATGCTTGATCCCATCAGCACGCAGAAGACCAGTGCCGGTACGGTCAGGAACAACCCCGTCCGGTTCCCGCGCAGGGCGAGAATCCCGATGGTGATCATGCCTGGCAGGACCACGGACAGGTCGATGACGTGGATGGGGTTCACGATCAGCCCAGCTGCTTGCTGGCTCGGTGGGGCCTGCCCGGAAACGGTGGCTGGAATCGGTTCGCTCAACCACAGCAGGGCGAAGAGCGCGCCGGTGCCGATCAGGACCCACGCGGCGAACACCCGGACTGCGCCGCGTGGATATGCCGCCGGACGTGCGCGGGTAGGGAGCGCAGCGATCAGGGTGTAGAAGACAAGCCCGAGAATTGCAACGTACACGAGGAACAGGCGGCCGAAGTGCACGGCAAAGGAATACACGATGTAGGCATGCAACACATAGAACAACGTGCCGGCCCAGAGCTGCACCGCTTTAAGGGAACCGGCGCGCATCCTGACCGCCCCCACGATGAGAGCAACGACCGCCACAAGGTTGCCGAGGTCTTGCCCCTGGGCCTGCAGGACCCAGTTCCCGGTTTCCTCCTTGTACGGCCAAGAAGCCAGCAGGCCGAGCACTGCACTGCCAAGGGACGCGACGACAAGCGCCGTTCCACGTCGTTGCACGACTGCCTGGAGGCTGGACTGGCCTGTATCCATACAGCAAGCCTATCGGGCACGCCCATCTAATCCCCTTGCCAAGGACGAACTTCATGCTTCAGAGGATCGCCGCGGTAGCGATCAGCGAGGTCGTAGAGTTCTTGCGATCGGCCGAATCCGGCTGTTATCGGCATTGCATAGCAGAGTCAGCGCTGGAGCCCGTGATTGTGCCTTTATCCACTATGCCTTGGCAGGTGGGTTCGTCAGGACACTCATCGGAAAGGACCTGTCTTCTTCGGTCGGCAGTATCAGTCTCAACAGCCAGAGTTTTACGTCGGGGTGAGCCGGTGGACGTTATTCGCCATACTCATCGCTGTAGCGGCCCGATCGGCGACCTGGCCAGCGCAGCCAGCACTGACGCGAGTACTGGGGGCGTTCGGAACTCCACAAGTCATTCCCGGACGCTTCCAGCTCAGGATCTTAATCCGGTTGGATAGGCGGTCATTCCCGGGCCCGTTGTGCTTGTCATTATAGATTTGTAGAGACAGAAGCCGAATAGAGGGCGATCAAAACGGCCCCGGTAACCAAACCCGCGAGATGGAGCTTGCGGGTTTGGGAAAATGATTCCCTGGCTGCACGAGGATGCCGAACCGCGAAGGTTGCTCCGGCCATAACGAGAATAAGCCCTGCAATCATCAGCATAAACATGCCGGCTCCCCTCGTGGGCACAGAGCTGGTACAAGGTTTCCGTGACGTCTCGACCATTTTCCGGGCTGCCAGAGCCCGCGTCCGTCCGTGGCCCGCAGCCGCTGCGGTGGGCCCCTCATACCGGAACAGTGGAAGGTTTTATGCGAGCCGGGCATAGGCGATGGCTCCGATTGCCAGAACACCCAGAACGGTGACGGCAATGTTGCCTGCTGTCCGTTGTTTCCGCCGGTTAAAACGGGGCCGAAGCCGTTGTCTGCGGTATACGTGGCGTGCCTTGGTCATTTTCAGTTCCCCAACTGTGTTTCGTGTCCCGGGAAGCGCCGAATTGCCGGCCGTCCCTGCTTGGAGGTCCACCGGACGGTGGACCCGGTTGTGGTATAGCCGCCGTCCTGACCGCGGATTGGGTCTGTCCGGGCCTGTTCATCTGCCCGGGTGACGGAGCAGGCCGGCAGGCCGGTCAGAGTGCCGGGCGCGTGCCGGCGGGCTTTGGGGAAAGCTTTGCCTGGTCACGCACCCGGCGGTTTCCGTTCCCGTTGCAATAACCAGGTCCGGACCGGCGCGTGTTCACACCAGTGGATGACGGTGTGCAAAGGGGGCATGCGCGCCGGGGCCGCAGCCGCTTCCTGTTGACGGGAGGAAGCGGGGCCGACTACTGGATCCTACTAACTGTCAACCCTGATGTGAATATTCATGGGGTGAAGTTATCAATACGTGATCATGAGCGGCTGCCCGGCGGGAGTGTGCTGAATCTTCGCAGAGGCCATCAGGGACTTCGGCCGGGCATCGTGGGGAAAAGGCAGTAGCGCCGGGATTATCGTTCGTCTCCATGGCCAGGCCCATGCCGGTGATGGTCGCTGCAACATCTTCAAGGGCGGTCTGCATGAAGGACAGCGAGACCAGGTTCTCAGCCACCTGCTTCGGGGTTTTGCTAATGCCGGCCTGCTGCAGTGCGTAGCGCTGGACCGCTGCCGTCAGCGTTCCAATCATGACGTGAATCTCCTCTTGCAGCGCAGCCGGCCCGGCAGGGCCGCCGGTCCGGCGGGGGTCAGCCAGCGCCGGGAAACGAGTGGTCTCCGCTGGCGGTGGAACAGAACTTTCCCTGTGCATGTCTTCTCCAATTTCTGGATGATCCATCTTGTGTATTTTCGGTGGCCGATGCCGTGGAGGGCAGTACGCCGGTCTGGCATCGAAACACCTCAGGCGGCTGCAAGTACGGTGGCGAGCGGATTGCCGGTATCCAGATCCGCTCCCGTATGTCGGGTCTGGTCCAGCGATGGCCCGCCGGCACGAGCCGGGGTGGCGCAATAAGAGTTACATTCGCCGTGTGGTACCTCGAAGCCGGTGCACTTCTTGTGACACCGAAATGACTCATTAGCGTCTGTTTATAAGGCTGCTGTCAACCCGGGAGAACCGCCGGAGGGACAGGAACCGGACAGGAACGGACGGTGTAGCTTCCGCGGACGGGGTGGCAGGAACGAACAGCCGTCCGGGCAACGGGGTAGCCTGCCTTGAAAGACCCGCGCGGTTCGGGGACAGGATGCGGTGGGGTTTGTCGGCATTGTCCGCGGGGGATAGGTCACGCCGGAGGAGCCGGAACAGCTCTGGCCTGTTACCCGGAAAGAAACGGATTCAGACCCTGGCAGCACGTGCCGGGTTGATGGCATTTCCGCATGGTGTCCGGCCAGCGCACAGGAATACAACATGAAGCCGGCTGTATTGGTACAGATTTGGGAGAGGACCGAACTATGGGAGGAACCGGGAGTGCTGGCGCGGCACCCTCGCTGGCCCGTAAACCCAGGCACCGCAAAGATCCGAAAGGGGGGCAACTGTTCAGCCTGGCCCCTCTCAGATGGATGGCAGCCTTTACCGCCGTCATTGCCATTGCTGCAACAGGGGCACTGCTGGGTGCCGAGCCAGCAGTGCCCCTCACCGACACGCAAACCCATTCCGGTGCTGCCCGGAACGCCGGTGAATCCACGCCTGCGCTTACGCCGGCACAGCACCCGCCGACCGATGCCCTGGACCCTGCGGAGGATGCAGTGCAAGGCGGAGCAGGAAACAAGCAGGATTCCTCCCCGTCCGGGATACCGGAGATCGAACCCGGGTCTTCAATTCAACCGGTAGTGACGGTCATTTTGTTTATCCTCGCGGGCACCATATCGCTGCTTGTGATGGGCAGCAGCAGGATGAACCCCTAGCCCCGGAGCGGGCAGCCATCACTGCCGGTCCACGGTTTCGGCAGGAACTGCGGGGCGGGGTGGTGCCTGGCTTTGCCATAGACTCCATTTTGGTTCCGGCTCCGACCGGTGGCAGCCTGCCCCGCTGGCACGGTCGGCCGGAACCGCTTCGTTTCCGCCCTGGGACGCAGCCGGGCTTCGTCGACGAACCTTGGACACCCTGGTGAACAGGGCGGGCGTCGGTCCGGCCGACCTGGACAGGGACGGCGGTCTTGTGCTGATGAACCGCCGGCAGCAAAACCACCTGTTGGCCGGCGTTTCGGGGAACCTTGACTTCTGCGGGCACCGGCTGGTGGTTTTCGGCACGGACCGTACCACTCCGTCCCGCCGCCGCACGTCCGGTGCACCGCGCTGCAGCGGGGTGCGTCAGCCGCTGGCCACGCGGGTACCCAACCTTCCCGGGGTGAACACGCTGTACCAGCCGCGTTTTATGGAGTATGTCCGCGGTCGCTGGAGAGGTGGTTTCCCGCTCGTTGCTTACGGCATCGCCGGTCACCGGTCACGCCGGCATCCAGGCGGCGGCATAAGTCGGGAACAGTTTCGATCCGGCAGTTCCCGAGCGGCCGTCGGTGCCTGAATAACCGGCGGGCGGTTTCGGCGGAGCGCATCTCCTTCAGGAATCGGTTTTATCTACGGGGTGAGCCCCGCCGTCCGGATCGGGCGAGGAATCCTCGTCGGGCTTCAGCCCAATGCTGAAAAGGATCGGAAGCTGGCTTGTGAGTTTGACTGAATATTACAAGCAAGCGGGAGAGCAGTAGGGGCCTTTAGGGCAGGGCAGTGTCCCTGTCGCAGGCCTGCCCTCCTCGACAGGTCCGGGCCGTTCAGGGGCGGAATAGTGGCGTGTTTTATCCGCCGGTCTATGGAATCGCCGCTCTGGCAGGAGCGCGGGATGCCGGATGTGTGAACACGCGCCCCATCGCGATTATGAAGTACCACGGTTAAAGGATTGATGACTTAAGCGTGCCTGTTACTGCTTGGGGGTTGACAAGCACTACATTCCATAGTGGCGGGTTGATCTGCCGGCCCAGCGGTGGCCGGCATGCCCGGCATCGCTCGGTCTGCTTGCCGTGCCCCTGAGCGATGCGGCAGGAGCGCGACCCCGGTCACATCCTGGTCCCCGAAATCGGGTCAGTGGCCGGCCGGCGCTCCTGCCGGCCCACACTTTGCGTCCACGGGCCGGGCGGTGACCGGCAGGACAGGCACGGAGACATTACCTGAACGTGGAGAATGTCGGCCATCCGAATAAATAGTTGGGGAACTGAAATGAAATATGTTCGACGCTGGCGCCGCAGGTGGCGCCGTATGGAGCTCCGGAAACAGAGGGCTGTCGCAACGGGATAGTTGCCGTCCTTGCTGCTGCCACACTGTGCGCCGTCGCGTACGCAGCCTTGCATTAGACCGCCGATCCGGCATCCGTATCTGTACGTGATGCCTTACGCCAGAACCCGAAAGGACAGCGGCTGAAGTCCGCATCCGATCTCAGCCGCCGCCGTTATGAACGTTCCGCGACGCCAAAGGAGGAAAGCATTGCCTGCCGATTCATATTGTCGTTGCCGTTACCTCATTACGGCTTCCGCCGGTGAAGTTTTCGAGCAGCTTGAGAAGGCAGAGCAAGACCTGATGGTCCTCGCCCGGGAACGGGGGACTGCCGGAATTCTGGCAACCCGCTGGGGACCCGGGCTTTTCACCCTCGAGCTCTCGGAGAACGTTCCCTATGGCGAGACCTGGGAAACCAGGCACACCGAACGGCCGCACCAGGACGGGGTTTTGCCGGGAATGAAGGAAGATCCTGCCGGCACGGATACATCAACCCCTTTAACCGTATGCTCTGTCACGGGCGCTACCGATTTGCTGATTGAACCCTCGGAAACTCAGCAGCCTGATGCCGTCTCGAACGCACATACTGCGAGGGGACATGGCGCATGCTTTTTTTGCTGAAGGGGCAGTGGGCCGGGCAATCATTCCGGACTTTGGGCATCGACATGAAACTGCCCGCAGGCGATCATGCGGGTTCGAGGAAGCACGCCCCGGCAACCGGGCAGACAGAAGGTTCTTCCGGGCGCGCAATACCTGCCGGCAGCGGCCCGCATCCGGTCACGAAAGCCATTGCCCCCGCCGTGATCTGCGTCAACGAGATCACTATAGCGACCCTGCTCGGCGTGCCTGCTGGAAAGGCCATGCCCCGCATAGTGGGTCGGGTGTGGCCGCCTGCCGACGGCAGCCGCAACAGCAGGTTGAGCAACCGCGGGAACACTACACCGCGGAGGCCATGTGCCGGCCGGCGGTACGGTAACCGCATGCCTGCCGCGGGTTCGAAGGCCAGTGCCGCGGCGTACTGCCTGAGTTCTGTGGAACTATATCGTGGCTGACCTCCACAACCAGTCCACCGCGAGACTGTTATCGACCGCGGCGCGCCTGACCGAATACAGATTCAATGAAGAACTCAATGATCTCGGGCTCTCCCATACTGTGCTGACGGTGCTGGCTGAACTGTACCGCTTCGGTCCGGCGAGCCAGAATGACCTGGCCCGGAATCTACGCATTCAGCCCCAGACACTAGGAGCGACCCTGCGGCGGATGGAATCCAACGGTCTACTCCTAAGAAATCCGCGCGCCAACGACCGGCGGGTCATGGATGTTCTCCTCAGCCCTGGCGGTGCCCGGCTGCTGCACAAAGCCAGAGAAGCTGAAAACCGCCTCACAAACGAGATTTTGCCCGATCAGCACAGGCTGAGAATCTCGCTCCTGGAACTGATCGACAGCCTCAGCGTCAAACGCTGGCCCGGACAGAAAGCTCCAGCGGCCGGCCGTGGAACAGCAGCCAACCCATAGCGGAAAAGATGATACCGCTATTCCGTCCACCAGCATCAGAATCATTGCGTCCAGTCATTTCGGGATCACGCGGTCGGCATCAACGCGTTGAACATGATGTCGTATTCGGGGGGAACCGCTGGCGGGGACGCCCGCGGCTGACCATCATCGAGTCCGCGCCCGTCACGCGATCCGGGCCTATTACCTGAAAAAGAGAAAGCAGACTACCCATGGGAAGACTATCGAAGCCGACCATCCGCGACGTCGCGAACATGGCCGGTGTATCGCCGGCGACAGTGTCATATGTGCTGGCCGGGCGCAGCGGCGGTTCGACTACCCGGATCAGCGAACCTACCAAGGAACGAGTTCTCCTCGCAGCCAAAGAGCTCGGCTACGTGGCCAGCATTGCGGCGCGCGGGATGCGGCGCGGCAAGACCGACACGGTAGCGGTGGCCATCGAGAACATGGATGCGCCGTGGGACCGGGCGCTAGCGCAGACCGCGAACCGCATGCTGCCCGCGCACGGCTACCGGGTGGTCATCCTGCTGGGTCAGGAGGCATGGCGGAATTTCATGCTTTCCGGTGGGGCGGACGGCGCCATTTTGGGGTTCAGTACCAAAACCGAGGACGAGAAACGCACCATTCTGGACCTCGCCAAGCGCGGGGTGGCCCAGGTCGTCGTTTCGCAGTTCATGGAACCGGAGGGCTTCGATGTCCTGTCAGTGGATCCCCGCGCCGGGCATTGCCGACGCCGCGGCGTATCTGGCGGGCCGGCACAAACGGATCGCGGTGATCCATGACGCAATCTCTTCCCCGGGGAAGCCCGGAACCATGCTTGACCTTTTCCGTGCCGGTCTGGAACAGACCGGCACGACGCTGGACGAGACACTAGTCCGCGCCTCGGCCGGGTCCTGGCGGAGGGCCTGCCACGAGGCGCTGGAGCTGGCTCGCACTGCCGGACCCGCCCACAGCATTCTTTGCAACGGCCGATCTGGAGGCACGGTGCGTCTCGGGTGCCGCGATGCTCAAGGGCATCGCCGTGCCGGAGCATTTGGAAATCATCGCGGTGGAGAACCCGCAGCTTGGACAGAACACGGAACTCCCCGCTGGCGACCGTCGTCCCGGGCCCCACAGAACATCTGGCGGTGGACCTGCTGCTCGCAAGGCTGAAGGGCGAGGCACCCGAAGCCGGTCTCCGGATCCCGGTTACCGTGGACCCTGCATCATCGCCGCGGCGTTCATGAAGCCCTCCAGTCCCCGATATCGGCGGGGTGTAGCGGATGTTTCGGCAACCTGCAGCCGTTGACGTCCTCCGAACGCTTCGCCTCCGTCCGCGACGCGTCAACCGCCGGCTCACTCATCCCTACGCGGGATAAGATGCCGGTCATCTGATCGAACAGTTCTCCGGCGGCGGCAGCATCGCGACCCACTTCAACGGGTAAGAGCAGCCGGCCGGCAGGGCTTTTGCCAGCTGCTGGGGGTAAATCAGCGCGTTGTTCCGCTGATTCCGCACAGGGAAACCCATTTGCTAAGCATGCTGCCTATTGTGGAAGGAAGCCTGACTTTTACCAATTGGCCGACGCCCCGGTTGCTCTCGACCGCCGCGCGGTTGGCCGATCATGCCTGGGACGAACAGCTGGCATCGCTGCGCTCTGCTTCGTCGACCGTAGTGGCCGTAATCTTCTTTTGCGCTCTCGTCGTACTCATGGAATCCAACCTTTCCCTCTTCCTCGGGCCGGCTCACCCGGCAGGGTATGGCATAAGCCGATTATCTTGACCCCGGTGCCCACCCTAAT
>NZ_CP018864.1 GCF_002849715.1 Arthrobacter crystallopoietes | reverse complement strand
GTGTGGGAGGCCCCCAGCCAGACCACTGGGTTGATAGGCCGGATGTGGAAGCAGGGACTAAAGACCTGTGAAGCTGACCGGTACTAATAGGCCGATAACTTACACCACACACTTCCCTGGCCGTCGAACCGACTTCAAACGGTTCCACGGCAATACACAGGGGAAGGAAAAGATACTTGCATCGCGTCCACTATGTGGTTCCCGGACAACAAACGTCCCAGGGAACACCACAATTGCATACAGTCCAAGAATGAACTGATGTAACCGAAGGTTTCACCCCTTCCGTCCGCCCGCGGGGCCGGAACCGGGGTGGCAAGGGTTACGGCGGTCATAGCGTGGGGGAAACGCCCGGTCCCATTCCGAACCCGGAAGCTAAGACCCACAGCGCCGATGGTACTGCACCCGGGAGGGTGTGGGAGAGTAGGTCACCGCCGGACATCTTTTGAGCGTGAAGGGCTCCACCATGACGGTGGAGCCCTTCACGCCATTTTAAGGCCCGTTGCCGGAAACCACGCCAACGCTGCATAACCTCAACGGCCGTTCCGGTGTCCTGGCTGCAGGCCTGCGTGCCGGCTCCCGCCCGCGGGCTGCAGCTGCTCCGTCGGGGTCGGGCCGGGCCCGGGATTCCGGTGCTCCTGCCGCGGGGCGCTGGCGCCGTGCCGGCGTCCTGGCCCGGGTGCTGCCGGTGGCCGGCGCGGCCTGGTTCCGCTCCGGCATGCAGGTGGCGGTCCTGCCGGCCGTGGGACCGGCTGGTGCGCAGCGCGAAGTGCCGGCTGGTGTTGGATTTAAGCACACTTTTCCCTGCGGGGTTCCGGGTAGCGTTCTGGCGGCGGAGGGTCCGCGCGGATTCCGGACGGAATGCGGGCAGGGGAGCCGCGGGCGTTTGAGTGCTTGGCCACACCGGCCGTGCTGCGGACGGGGCTTTGCCGCCGGTTCCGTGTTCGGGATGATGGACTTGGTTTTGCTGCCGTGCCTGTTCGGTGCGGCGGCCGGCCGGGGCCGTCGCCGCGGATCCGGGAGCGGGAAATCCGCGTGGATCCCGCGGTTTTCCCGCGGCAGCCGGCGCTGTCCCGGAGGCGGATTTGCGGTGGTCCGCGAAGGCGTGTAATGTCTTCCAAGCCACCGCAGCTAGGAGCGAAAGCGCTTAGCAGGCAGGGAGGCCAACCCCTTCAAAACAATCACTTTCAAACGGTTCGATTTACCGTGCGGATGAGGTTGCGGGGACCGTGGTTGCAGTAGGAATCAGGCCGGAAGGCGATTTGCGAACTGCTGCAGGATCGGGTAAATTTGAAAAGTTGCTCCGGAGCGATGGAGGGCCTTGAAGGAAGGTCCGACTGGTGCCGGGTGCTCCTGTTGTTTGAGAACTCAATAGTGTGCCAAGTTTGTTGATACCATTATTTTATTGGTTGAATTATTGTCGTGGGGCACCGCCTCCGTGGTGTGCCGCGATGTTTTTTTAGCCTGGTTTGAATTTAGTGCAGTGCTGGTTCCCGTTTTCCCCGGGGGCCGGTGTTGTGTCTGTTAGTAAACATTAACGGGAGAGTTTGATCCTGGCTCAGGACGAACGCTGGCGGCGTGCTTAACACATGCAAGTCGAACGATGATCCGGTGCTTGCACCGGGGATTAGTGGCGAACGGGTGAGTAACACGTGAGTAACCTGCCCTTGACTCTGGGATAAGCCTGGGAAACCGGGTCTAATACCGGATACGACCTGTCACCGCATGGTGGTGGGTGGAAAGATTTTTTGGTTTTGGATGGACTCGCGGCCTATCAGCTTGTTGGTGAGGTAATGGCTCACCAAGGCGACGACGGGTAGCCGGCCTGAGAGGGTGACCGGCCACACTGGGACTGAGACACGGCCCAGACTCCTACGGGAGGCAGCAGTGGGGAATATTGCACAATGGGCGAAAGCCTGATGCAGCGACGCCGCGTGAGGGATGACGGCCTTCGGGTTGTAAACCTCTTTCAGCAGGGAAGAAGCGAAAGTGACGGTACCTGCAGAAGAAGCGCCGGCTAACTACGTGCCAGCAGCCGCGGTAATACGTAGGGCGCAAGCGTTGTCCGGAATTATTGGGCGTAAAGAGCTCGTAGGCGGTTTGTCGCGTCTGCTGTGAAAGCCCGGGGCTCAACCCCGGGTCTGCAGTGGGTACGGGCAGACTAGAGTGCAGTAGGGGAGACTGGAATTCCTGGTGTAGCGGTGAAATGCGCAGATATCAGGAGGAACACCGATGGCGAAGGCAGGTCTCTGGGCTGTAACTGACGCTGAGGAGCGAAAGCATGGGGAGCGAACAGGATTAGATACCCTGGTAGTCCATGCCGTAAACGTTGGGCACTAGGTGTGGGGGACATTCCACGTTTTCCGCGCCGTAGCTAACGCATTAAGTGCCCCGCTGGGGAGTACGGCCGCAAGGCTAAAACTCAAAGGAATTGACGGGGGCCCGCACAAGCGGCGGAGCATGCGGATTAATTCGATGCAACGCGAAGAACCTTACCAAGGCTTGACATGGACCGGACCGCCGCAGAAATGCGGTTTCCCTTCGGGGCTGGTTTACAGGTGGTGCATGGTTGTCGTCAGCTCGTGTCGTGAGATGTTGGGTTAAGTCCCGCAACGAGCGCAAACCCTCGTTCTATGTTGCCAGCGCGTTATGGCGGGGACTCATAGGAGACTGCCGGGGTCAACTCGGAGGAAGGTGGGGACGACGTCAAATCATCATGCCCCTTATGTCTTGGGCTTCACGCATGCTACAATGGCCGGTACAAAGGGTTGCGATACTGTGAGGTGGAGCTAATCCCAAAAAGCCGGTCTCAGTTCGGATTGAGGTCTGCAACTCGACCTCATGAAGTCGGAGTCGCTAGTAATCGCAGATCAGCAACGCTGCGGTGAATACGTTCCCGGGCCTTGTACACACCGCCCGTCAAGTCACGAAAGTTGGTAACACCCGAAGCCGGTGGCCTAACCCCTTGTGGGAGGGAGCCGTCGAAGGTGGGACCGGCGATTGGGACTAAGTCGTAACAAGGTAGCCGTACCGGAAGGTGCGGCTGGATCACCTCCTTTCTAAGGAGCGCCTCAGACTCGCAGGGCCTTCCAAGTGTTGGTTGTGCGGTTTGCAGGAGAGCCCATTGCGCAGGCGTTTGTTCTGCGGTGGGTGCTCGAGGGTGGAATATCAACGGATAGATGGTCTTTTGGCGGTTTCCATGCCAGTACGGTGTCCCCTTCGCGGGGGTGCCTGGAACGTGTGGGGGTTGTCCGGGGGGTTGTTGTTGGCACACTGTTGGGGTCCTGAGGCAACAGGGACCGGTTCGTGAATGGGCCGGTGTTTTGTTTGTTTCTGGTTTCCTGCGCAGTCCTTATCCGGGCCACGGTTTATCCGTGGTGCGGGGATGGGTGCGACGGGGTTGTTGTTTGAGAACTAACATAGTGGACGCGAGCATCTTATAAAGAAGCAATTTTGATGAACCTGGATCTGTTTTGGATCTGTGGTTCTCTCGATATTAAATGCTGATGTTTGATCTTTTGTGGTCAAGTTTTTAAGAGCACACGGTGGATGCCTTGGCATCAGGAGCCGAAGAAGGACGTGGGAATCTGCGAAAAGCCTGGGGGAGTTGATAACCGAACTTTGATCCCAGGATGTCCGAATGGGGAAACCCCGCCAGGGGCACTTGTGTTACCTGGTGACCCGATCTGAACACATAGGGTACGTGGAGGGAACGCGGGGAAGTGAAACATCTCAGTACCCGCAGGAAGAGAAAACAACAGTGATTCCGTTAGTAGTGGCGAGCGAACGCGGATGAGGCTAAACCGAGTCATGTGTGATAGCCGGCGGGCGTTGCATGGCCGGGGGTTGCGGGACTTTCCGTTGCTGTTCTGCCGGACAGCTGAAGTGAGTGCAGATGCATAGAGTGAACGTCTTGAAAGGCGGCCGGAGAAGGTGTTAGCCCTGTAACCGTAATGTGTGCTGCCGCTTGGAGAGTATCCCAAGTAGCACGGGGCCCGAGAAATCCCCGTGCGAATCTGCCCAGGACCACCTGGTAAGCCTAAATACTACCTGATGACCGATAGCGGACAAGTACCGGTGAGGGAAAGGTGAAAAGTACCCCGGGAGGGAGTGAAACAGTACCTGAAACCGTGTGCTTACAATCCGTCGGAGCAGCCCTAGCAGCTGTGACGGCGTGCCTTTTGAAGAATGAGCCTGCGAGTTAGTGTTACGTCGCGAGGTTAACCCGTGTGGGGAAGCCGTACGCGAAAGCGAGTCTGAACAGGGCGTTGCAGTGGCGTGATCTAGACCCGAAGCGGAGTGATCTACCCATGGCCAGGTTGAAGCGCGTGAAGAGCGCGTGGAGGACCGAACCCACTTCAGTTGAAAATGGAGGGGATGAGCTGTGGGTAGGGGTGAAAGGCCAATCAAACTCCGTGATAGCTGGTTCTCCCCGAAAATGCATTTAGGTGCAGCGTTGCGTGTTTCTTGCCGGAGGTAGAGCTACTGGATGGCCGATGGGCCCTACAAGGTTACTGACGTCAGCCAAACTCCGAATGCCCGGCAAGTGAGAGCGCAGCAGTGAGACTGTGGGGGATAAGCTTCATAGTCGAGAGGGAAACAGCCCAGACCACCAACTAAGGCCCCTAAGCGTGTGCTAAGTGGAAAGGATGTGGAGTTGCGAAGACAACCAGGAGGTTGGCTTAGAGCAGCCATCCTTGAAAGAGTGCGTAATAGCTCACTGGTCAGTGATTCCGCGCCGACAATGTAGCGGGGCTCAAGTACACCGCCGAAGTTGTGGCATTCACGTATTACCCAAGCCGGGGACTTGTTCCCTTGGTTCAGGGGCGTGGATGGGTAGGGGAGCGTCGTGTGGGCAGTGAAGCCGCGGTGGAAACCAGCGGTGGAGCCTACACGAGTGAGAATGCAGGCATGAGTAGCGAAAGACGGGTGGGAAACCCGTCCGCCGAATGATCAAGGGTTCCAGGGTCAAGCTAATCTGCCCTGGGTAAGTCGGGACCTAAGGCGAGGCCGACAGGCGTAGTCGATGGACAACGGGTTGATATTCCCGTACCGGCGAAAAACCGCCCATACCGAGCCGGTGATACTAACCGTCCAAACCGTGCATCCGTGCCCTTCGGGGCCAGTATGTGCGGGGCGCGCGGGACCTGAACCGGGGAGGTAAGCGTATTAACAGGTGTGACGCAGGAAGGTAGCCAGGCCGGGCGATGGTAGTCCCGGTCCAAGGATGTAGGGCGAACGGTAGGCAAATCCGCCGTTCATTAAGCCTGAGACCTGACGGGACCCCCGTATGGGGGGATCTGGTGATCCTATGCTGCCGAGAAAAGCATCGACGCGAGGTTTTAGCCGCCCGTACCCCAAACCGACACAGGTGATCAGGTAGAGAATACCAAGGCGATCGAGAGAATTATGGTTAAGGAACTCGGCAAAATGCCCCCGTAACTTCGGGAGAAGGGGGGCCTGCCCCGTGATACAGACTTGCTCTGTGGAGCGGGTGTGGGCCGCAGAGACCAGGGGGAAGCGACTGTTACTAAAAACACAGGTCCGTGCGAAGTCGCAAGACGATGTATACGGACTGACTCCTGCCCGGTGTGGAAGGTTAAGAGGACCGGTTTAGGCCCTTCGGGGGCGAAGCTGAGAATTTAAGCCCCAGTAAAAACGGCGGTGGTAACTATAACCATCCTAAGGTAGCGAAATTCCTTGTCGGGTAAGTTCCGACCTGCACGAATGGAGTAACGACTTCCCGCTGTCTCAACCATAAACTCGGCGAAATTGCACTACGAGTAAAGATGCTCGTTACGCGCAGCAGGACGGAAAGACCCCGAGACCTTTACTATAGTTTGGTATTGGTGTTCCGGTGTGGCTTGTGTAGGATAGGTGGGAGACTGTGAAGCCCGGACGCCAGTTCGGGTGGAGTCATCGTTGAATACACTCTGGTCACTCTGGACATCTAACTTCGGCCCGTAATCCGGGTCAGGGACAGTGCCTGATGGGTAGTTTAACTGGGGCGGTTGCCTCCTAAAGAGTAACGGAGGCGCCAAAGGTTCCCTCAGCCTGGTTGGCAATCAGGTGGCGAGTGTAAGTGCACAAGGGAGCTTGACTGTGAGAGGAGACATCTCAAGCAGGGGACGAAAGTCGGGACTAGTGATCCGGCGGCACATTGTGGAATGGCCGTCGCTCAACGGATAAAAAGGTACCTCGGGATAACAGGCTGATCTTGCCCCAAGAGTCCATATCGACGGCATGGTTTGGCACCTCGATGTCGGCTCGTCGCATCCTGGGGCTGGAGTAGGTCCAAGGGTTGGGCTGTTCGCCCATTAAAGCGGTACGCGAGCTGGGGTTTAGAACGTCGTGAGACAGTTCGGTCCCTATCCGCTGCGCGCGCAGGAAATTTGAGAAGGTCTGTCCTTAGTACGAGAGGACCGGGACGGACGAACCTCTGGTGTGTCAGTTGTACTGCCAAGTGCATCGCTGATTAGCTACGTTCGGATTGGATAACCGCTGAAAGCATCTAAGCGGGAAGCCGGCTTCAGATGAGATTTCCATACACCCTCGAGGTGGTGGGAGGCCCCCAGCCAGACCACTGGGTTGATAGGCCGGATGTGGAAGCAGGGACTAAAGACCTGTGAAGCTGACCGGTACTAATAGGCCGATAACTTACACCACACACTTCCCTGGCCGTCGAACCGACTTCAAACGGTTCCACGCAATACACAGGGGAAGGAAAAGATACTTGCATCGCGTCCACTATGTGGTTCCCGGACAACAAACGTCCCAGGGAACACCACAATTGCATACAGTCCAAGAATGAACTGATGTAACCGAAGGTTTCACCCCTTCCGTCCGCCCCGCGCGGGCCGGAACCGGGGTGGCAAGGGTTACGGCGGTCATAGCGTGGGGGAAACGCCCGGTCCCATTCCGAACCCGGAAGCTAAGACCCACAGCGCCGATGGTACTGCACCCGGAGGGTGTGGGAGAGTAGGTCACCGCCGGAACTCTTTTGAGCGTGAAGGGCTCCACCATGACGGTGGAGCCCTTCACCCATTTAAGGCCCGTTGCCGGAAACCACGCCAACCTGCATAACCTCAACGCCGTTCCGGTGTCCTGGCTGCAGGCCTGCGTGCCGGCTCCCGCCGCGGGCTGCAGCTGCTCCGTCGGGGTCGGGCCGGGCCCGGGATTCCGGTGCTCCTGCCGCGGGGCGCTGGCGCCGTGCCGGCGTCCTGGCCCGGGTGCTGCCGGTGGCCGGCGCGGCCTGGTTCCGCTCCGGCATGCAGGTGGCCGGTCCTGCCGGCGTGGGACCGGCTGGTGCGCAGCGCGAAGTGCCGGCTGGTGTTGGATTTTAAGCACACTTTTCCCTGCGGGGTTCCGGTAGCGTTCTGGCGGCGGGAGGTCCGCGCGGATTCCGGACGGATGCGGGCAGGGGAGCGCGGGGCGTTTGAGTGCTTGGCCACACCGGCCGTGCTGCGGACGGGGCTTTGCCGCCGGTTCCGTGTTCGGGATTGATGGACTTGGTTTTGCTGCCGTGCCTGTTCGGTGCGCGGCCGGCCGGGGCCGTCGCCGCGGATCCGGGAGCGGGGAAGATCCGCGTGGATCCGCGGTTTTCCGCGGCAGCCGGCGCTGTCCCCGGAGGCGGATTTGCGGTGGTCCGCGAAGGCGTGTAATGTCTTCCAAGCCACCGCAGCTAGGAAGCGAAAGCGCTTAGCAGGCAGGGAGGCCAACCCCTTCAAAACAATCATTTCAAACGGTTCGATTTACCGTGCGGATGAGGTTGCGGGGACCGTGGTTGCAGTAGGAATCAGCCGGAAGGCGATTTGCGAACTGCTGCAGGATCGGGTAAATTTGAAAAGTTGCTCCGGAGCGATGGAGGGCCTTGAAGAAGGGTCCGACTGGTGCCGGGTGCTCCTGTTGTTTGAGAATCAATAGTGTGCCAGTTTGTTGATACCAATTATTTATTGGTTGAATTATTGTCGTGGGGCACCGCCTCCGTGGTGTGCCGCGATGTTTTTTAGCCTGGTTTGAATTTAGTGGCAGTGCTGGTTCCCGTTTTCCCGGGGCCGGTGTTGTGTCTGTTAGTAAACATTAACGGAGAGTTTGATCCTGGCTCAGGACGAACGCTGGCGGCGTGCTTAACACATGCAGTCGAACGATGATCCGGTGCTTGCACCGGGGATTAGTGGCGAACGGGTGAGTAACACGTGAGTAACCTGCCCTTGATCTGGGATAAGCCTGGGAAACCGGGTCTAATACCGGATACGACCTGTCACCGCATGGTGGTGGGTGGAAAGATTTTTTGGTTTTGGATGGACTCGCGCCTATCAGCTTGTTGGTGAGGTAATGGCTCACCAAGGCGACGACGGGTAGCCGGCCTGAGAGGGTGACCGGCCACACTGGGACTGGAGACACGGCCCAGACTCCTACGGGAGGCAGCAGTGGGGAATATTGCACAATGGCGAAAGCCTGATGCAGCGACGCCGCGTGAGGGATGACGGCCTTCGGGTTGTAAACCTCTTTCAGCAGGGAAGAAGCGAAAGTGACGGTACCTGCAGAAGAAGCGCCGGCTAACTACGTGCCAGCAGCCGCGGTAATACGTAGGGCGCAAGCGTTGTCCGGAATTATTGGGCGTAAAGAGCTCGTAGGCGGTTTGTCGCGTCTGCTGTGAAAGCCCGGGGCTCAACCCCGGGTCTGCAGTGGGTACGGGCAGACTAGAGTGCAGTAGGGGAGACTGGAATTCCTGGTGTAGCGGTGAAATGCGCAGATATCAGGAGGAACACCGATGGCGAAGGCAGGTCTCTGGGCTGTAACTGACGCTGAGGAGCGAAAGCATGGGGAGCGAACAGGATTAGATACCCTGGTAGTCCATGCCGTAAACGTTGGGCACTAGGTGTGGGGGACATTCCACGTTTTCCGCGCCGTAGCTAACGCATTAAGTGCCCCGCCTGGGGAGTACGGCCGCAAGGCTAAAACTCAAAGGAATTGACGGGGGCCCGCACAAGCGGCGGAGCATGCGGATTAATTCGATGCAACGCGAAGAACCTTACCAAGGCTTGACATGGACCGGACCGCCGCAGAAATGCGGTTTCCCTTCGGGGCTGGTTTACAGGTGGTGCATGGTTGTCGTCAGCTCGTGTCGTGAGATGTTGGGTTAAGTCCCGCAACGAGCGCAACCCTCGTTCTATGTTGCCAGCGCGTTATGGCGGGGACTCATAGGAGACTGCCGGGTCAACTCGGAGGAAGGTGGGGACGACGTCAAATCATCATGCCCCTTATGTCTTGGGCTTCACGCATGCTACAATGGCCGGTACAAAGGGTTGCGATACTGTGAGGTGGAGCTAATCCCAAAAAGCCGGTCTCAGTTCGGATTGAGGTCTGCAACTCGACCTCATGAAGTCGGAGTCGCTAGTAATCGCAGATCAGCAACGCTGCGGTGAATACGTTCCCGGGCCTTGTACACACCGCCCGTCAAGTCACGAAAGTTGGTAACACCCGAAGCCGGTGGCCTAACCCCTTGTGGGAGGGAGCCGTCGAAGGTGGGACCGGCGATTGGGACTAAGTCGTAACAAGGTAGCCGTACCGGAAGGTGCGGCTGGATCACCTCCTTTCTAAGGAGCGCCTCAGACTCGCAGGGCCTTCCCAAGTGTTGGTTGTGCGGTTTGCAGGAGAGCCCATTGCGCAGGCGTTTGTTCTGCGGTGGGTGCTCGAGGGTGGAATATCAACGGATAGATGGTCTTTTGGCGGTTTCCATGCCAGTACGGTGTCCCCTTCGCGGGGGTGCCTGGAACGTGTGGGGGTTGTCCGGGGGGTTGTTGTTTGGCACACTGTTGGGTCCTGAGGCAACAGGGACCGGTTCGTGAATGGGCCGGTGTTTGTTTGTTTCTGGTTTCCTGCGCAGTCCTTATCCGGGCCACGGTTTATCCGTGGTGCGGGGATGGGTGCGACGGGGTTGTTGTTTGAGAACTACATAGTGGACGCGAGCATCTTATAAAGAAGCAATTTTGATGAACCTGGATCTGTTTTGGATCTGTGGTTCTCGATATTAAATGCTGATTTTGATCTTTTGTGGTCAAGTTTTTAAGAGCACACGGTGGATGCCTTGGCATCAGGAGCCGAAGAAGGACGTGGGAATCTGCGAAAAGCCTGGGGGAGTTGATAACCGAACTTTGATCCCAGGATGTCCGAATGGGGAAACCCCGCCAGGGGCACTTGTGTTACCTGGTGACCCGTATCTGAACACATAGGGTACGTGGAGGGAACGCGGGGAAGTGAAACATCTCAGTACCCGCAGGAAGAGAAAACAACAGTGATTCCGTTAGTAGTGGCGAGCGAACGCGGATGAGGCTAAACCGAGTCATGTGTGATAGCCGGCGGGCGTTGCATGGCCGGGGTTGCGGGACTTTCCGTTGCTGTTCTGCCGGACAGCTGAAGTGAGTGCAGATGCATAGGTGAACGGTCTTGAAAGGCCGGCCGGAGAAGGTGTTAGCCCTGTAACCGTAATGTGTGCTGCCGCTTGGAGAGTATCCCAAGTAGCACGGGGCCGAGAAATCCCGTGCGAATCTGCCAGGACCACCTGGTAAGCCTAAATACTACCTGATGACCGATAGCGGACAAGTACCGTGAGGGAAAGGTGAAAAGTACCCCGGGAGGGGAGTGAAACAGTACCTGAAACCGTGTGCTTACAATCCGTCGGAGCAGCCCTAGCAGCTGTGACGGCGTGCCTTTTGAAGAATGAGCCTGCGAGTTAGTGTTACGTCGCGAGGTTAACCCGTGTGGGGAAGCCGTAGCGAAAGCGAGTCTGAACAGGGCGTTGCAGTGGCGTGATCTAGACCCGAAGCGGAGTGATCTACCCATGGCCAGGTTGAAGCGCGTGTAAGAGCGCGTGGAGGACCGAACCCACTTCAGTTGAAAATGGAGGGGATGAGCTGTGGGTAGGGGTGAAAGGCCAATCAAACTCCGTGATAGCTGGTTCTCCCCGAAATGCATTTAGGTGCAGCGTTGCGTGTTTCTTGCCGGAGGTAGAGCTACTGGATGGCCGATGGGCCCTACAAGGTTACTGACGTCAGCCAAACTCCGAATGCCGGCAAGTGAGAGCGCAGCAGTGAGACTGTGGGGGATAAGCTTCATAGTCGAGAGGGAAACAGCCCAGACCACCAACTAAGGCCCCTAAGCGTGTGCTAAGTGGGAAAGGATGTGGAGTTGCGAAGACAACCAGGAGGTTGGCTTAGAAGCAGCCATCCTTGAAAGAGTGCGTAATAGCTCACTGGTCAAGTGATTCCGCGCCGACAATGTAGCGGGGCTCAAGTACCGCCGAAGTTGTGGCATTCACGTATTACCCAAGCCGGGGACTTGTTCCCTTGGTTCAGGGGCGTGGATGGGTAGGGGAGCGTCGTGTGGGCAGTGAAGCCGCGGTGGAAACCAGCGGTGGAGCCTACACGAGTGAGAATGCAGGCATGAGTAGCGAAAGACGGGTGGGAAACCCGTCCGCCGAATGATCAAGGGTTCCAGGGTCAAGCTAATCTGCCCTGGGTAAGTCGGGACCTAAGGCGAGGCCGACAGGCGTAGTCGATGGACAACGGGTTGATATTCCCGTACCGGCGAAAAACCGCCCATACCGAGCCGGTGATACTAACCGTCCAAACCGTGCATCCGTGCCCTTCGGGGCCAGTATGTGCGGGGCGCGGGACCTGAACCGGGGAGGTAAGCGTATTAACAGGTGTGACGCAGGAAGGTAGCCAGGCCGGGCGATGGTAGTCCCGGTCCAAGGATGTAGGGCGAACGGTAGGCAAATCCGCCGTTCATTAAGCCTGAGACCTGACGGGACCCCCGTATGGGGGGATCTGGTGATCCTATGCTGCCGAGAAAAGCATCGACGCGAGGTTTTAGCCGCCCGTACCCCAAACCGACACAGGTGATCAGGTAGAGAATACCAAGGCGATCGAGAGAATTATGGTTAAGGAACTCGGCAAAATGCCCCCGTAACTTCGGGAGAAGGGGGGCCTGCCCCGTGATACAGACTTGCTCTGTGGAGCGGGTGTGGGCCGCAGAGACCAGGGGGAAGCGACTGTTTACTAAAAACACAGGTCCGTGCGAAGTCGCAAGACGATGTATACGGACTGACTCCTGCCCGGTGCTGGAAGGTTAAGAGGACCGGTTAGCCCCTTCGGGGGCGAAGCTGAGATTTAAGCCCCAGTAAACGGCGGTGGTAACTATAACCATCCTAAGGTAGCGAAATTCCTTGTCGGGTAAGTTCCGACCTGCACGAATGGAGTAACGACTTCCCCGCTGTCTCAACCATAAACTCGGCGAAATTGCACTACGAGTAAAGATGCTCGTTACGCGCAGCAGGACGGAAAGACCCCGAGACCTTTACTATAGTTTGGTATTGGTGTTCGGTGTGGCTTGTGTAGGATAGGTGGGAGACTGTGAAGCCCGGACGCCAGTTCGGGTGGAGTCATCGTTGAAATACCACTCTGGTCACTCTGGACATCTAACTTCGGCCCGTAATCCGGGTCAGGGACAGTGCCTGATGGGTAGTTTAACTGGGGCGGTTGCCTCCTAAAGAGTAACGGAGGCGCCCAAAGGTTCCCTCAGCCTGGTTGGCAATCAGGTGGCGAGTGTAAGTGCACAAGGGAGCTTGACTGTGAGAGAGACATCTCAAGCAGGGACGAAAGTCGGGACTAGTGATCCGGCGGCACATTGTGGAATGGCCGTCGCTCAACGGATAAAAGGTACCTCGGGGATAACAGGCTGATCTTGCCCAAGAGTCCATATCGACGGCATGGTTTGGCACCTCGATGTCGGCTCGTCGCATCCTGGGGCTGGAGTAGGTCCCAAGGGTTGGGCTGTTCGCCCATTAAAGCGGTACGCGAGCTGGGTTTAGAACGTCGTGAGACAGTTCGGTCCCTATCCGCTGCGCGCGCAGGAAATTTGAGAAGGTCTGTCCTTAGTACGAGAGGACCGGGACGGACGAACCTCTGGTGTGTCAGTTGTACTGCCAAGTGCATCGCTGATTAGCTACGTTCGGATTGGATAACCGCTGAAAGCATCTAAGCGGGAAGCCGGCTTCAAGATGAGATTTCCATACACCCTCGAGGTGTGGGAGGCCCCCAGCCAGACCACTGGGTTGATAGGCCGGATGTGGAAGCAGGGACTAAAGACCTGTGAAGCTGACCGGTACTAATAGGCCGATAACTTACACCACACACTTCCCTGGCCGTCGAACCGACTTCAAACGGTTCCACGGCAATACACAGGGGAAGGAAAAGATACTTGCATCGCGTCCACTATGTGGTTCCCGGACAACAAACGTCCCAGGGAACACCACAATTGCATACAGTCCAAGAATGAACTGATGTAACCGAAGGTTTCACCCCTTCCGTCCGCCCGCGCGGGCCGGAACCGGGGTGGCAAGGGTTACGGCGGTCATAGCGTGGGGGAAACGCCCGGTCCCATTCCGAACCCGGAAGCTAAGACCCACAGCGCCGATGGTACTGCACCCGGGAGGGTGTGGGAGAGTAGGTCACCGCCGGACATCTTTTGAGCGTGAAGGGCTCCACCATGACGGTGGAGCCCTTCACCCATTTAAGGCCCGTTGCCGGAAACCACGCCAACCTGCATAACCTCAACGCCGTTCCGGTGTCCTGGCTGCAGGCCTGCGTGCCGGCTCCCGCCGCGGGGCTGCAGCTGCTCCGTCGGGGTCGGGCCGGGCCCGGGATTCCGGTGCTCCTGCCGCGGGGCGCTGGCGCCGTGCCGGCGTCCTGGCCCGGGTGCTGCCGGTGGCCGCGCGGCCTGGTTCCGCTCCGGCATGCAGGTGGCGGTCCTGCCGGCCGTGGGACCGGCTGGTGCGCAGCGCGAAGTGCCGGCTGGTGTTGGATTTTAAGCACACTTTTCCCTGCGGGGTTCCGGTAGCGTTCTGGCGGCGGGAGGTCCGCGCGGATTCCGGACGGATGCGGGCAGGGGAGCCGCGGGCGTTTGAGTGCTTGGCCACACCGGCCGTGCTGCGGACGGGGCTTTGCCGCCGGTTCCGTGTTCGGGATGATGGACTTGGTTTTGCTGCCGTGCCTGTTCGGTGCGCGGCCGGCCGGGGCCGTCGCCGCGGATCCGGGAGCGGGAAGATCCGCGTGGATCCGCGGTTTTCCGCGGCAGCCGGCGCTGTCCCCGGAGGCGGATTTGCGGTGGTCCGCGAAGGCGTGTAATGTCTTCCAAGCCACCGCAGCTAGGAAGCGAAAGCGCTTAGCAGGCAGGGAGGCCAACCCCTTCAAAACAATCACTTTCAAACGGTTCGATTTACCGTGCGGATGAGGTTGCGGGGACCGTGGTTGCAGTAGGAATCAGCCGGAAGGCGATTTGCGAACTGCTGCAGGATCGGGTAAATTTGAAAAGTTGCTCCGGAGCGATGGAGGGCCTTGAAGAAGGGTCCGACTGGTGCCGGGTGCTCCTGTTGTTTGAGAACTCAATAGTGTGCCAAGTTTGTTGATACCAATTATTTTATTGGTTGAATTATTGTCGTGGGGCACCGCCTCCGTGGTGTGCCGCGATGTTTTTTAGCCTGGTTTGAATTTAGTGCAGTGCTGGTTCCCGTTTTCCCGGGGGCCGGTGTTGTGTCTGTTAGTAAACATTAACGGAGAGTTTGATCCTGGCTCAGGACGAACGCTGGCGGCGTGCTTAACACATGCAAGTCGAACGATGATCCGGTGCTTGCACCGGGGATTAGTGGCGAACGGGTGAGTAACACGTGAGTAACCTGCCCTTGACTCTGGGATAAGCCTGGGAAACCGGGTCTAATACCGGATACGACCTGTCACCGCATGGTGGTGGGTGGAAAGATTTTTTGGTTTTGGATGGACTCGCGGCCTATCAGCTTGTTGGTGAGGTAATGGCTCACCAAGGCGACGACGGGTAGCCGGCCTGAGAGGGTGACCGGCCACACTGGGACTGAGACACGGCCCAGACTCCTACGGGAGGCAGCAGTGGGGAATATTGCACAATGGGCGAAAGCCTGATGCAGCGACGCCGCGTGAGGGATGACGGCCTTCGGGTTGTAAACCTCTTTCAGCAGGGAAGAAGCGAAAGTGACGGTACCTGCAGAAGAAGCGCCGGCTAACTACGTGCCAGCAGCCGCGGTAATACGTAGGGCGCAAGCGTTGTCCGGAATTATTGGGCGTAAAGAGCTCGTAGGCGGTTTGTCGCGTCTGCTGTGAAAGCCCGGGGCTCAACCCCGGGTCTGCAGTGGGTACGGGCAGACTAGAGTGCAGTAGGGGAGACTGGAATTCCTGGTGTAGCGGTGAAATGCGCAGATATCAGGAGGAACACCGATGGCGAAGGCAGGTCTCTGGGCTGTAACTGACGCTGAGGAGCGAAAGCATGGGGAGCGAACAGGATTAGATACCCTGGTAGTCCATGCCGTAAACGTTGGGCACTAGGTGTGGGGGACATTCCACGTTTTCCGCGCCGTAGCTAACGCATTAAGTGCCCCGCCTGGGGAGTACGGCCGCAAGGCTAAAACTCAAAGGAATTGACGGGGGCCCGCACAAGCGGCGGAGCATGCGGATTAATTCGATGCAACGCGAAGAACCTTACCAAGGCTTGACATGGACCGGACCGCCGCAGAAATGCGGTTTCCCTTCGGGGCTGGTTTACAGGTGGTGCATGGTTGTCGTCAGCTCGTGTCGTGAGATGTTGGGTTAAGTCCCGCAACGAGCGCAACCCTCGTTCTATGTTGCCAGCGCGTTATGGCGGGGACTCATAGGAGACTGCCGGGGTCAACTCGGAGGAAGGTGGGGACGACGTCAAATCATCATGCCCCTTATGTCTTGGGCTTCACGCATGCTACAATGGCCGGTACAAAGGGTTGCGATACTGTGAGGTGGGCTAATCCCAAAAAGCCGGTCTCAGTTCGGATTGAGGTCTGCAACTCGACCTCATGAAGTCGGAGTCGCTAGTAATCGCAGATCAGCAACGCTGCGGTGAATACGTTCCCGGGCCTTGTACACACCGCCCGTCAAGTCACGAAAGTTGGTAACACCCGAAGCCGGTGGCCTAACCCCTTGTGGGAGGGAGCCGTCGAAGGTGGGACCGGCGATTGGGACTAAGTCGTAAAAGGTAGCCGTACCGGAAGGTGCGGCTGGATCACCTCCTTTCTAAGGAGCGCCTCAGACTCGCAGGGCCTTCCCAAGTGTTGGTTGTGCGGTTTGCAGGAGAGCCCATTGCGCAGGCGTTTGTTCTGCGGTGGGTGCTCGAGGGTGGAATATCAACGGATAGATGGTCTTTTGGCGGTTTCCATGCCAGTACGGTGTCCCCTTCGCGGGGGTGCCTGGAACGTGTGGGGGTTGTCCGGGGGGTTGTTGTTTGGCACACTGTTGGGTCCTGAGGCAACAGGGACCGGTTCGTGAATGGGCCGGTGTTTGTTTGTTTCTGGTTTCCTGCGCAGTCCTTATCCGGGCCACGGTTTATCCGTGGTGCGGGGATGGGTGCGACGGGGGTTGTTTGAGAACTACATAGTGGACGCGAGCATCTTATAAAGAAGCAATTTTGATGAACCTGGATCTGTTTTGGATCTGTGGTTCTCTCGATATTAAATGCTGATTTTGATCTTTTGTGGTCAAGTTTTTAGAGCACACGGTGGATGCCTTGGCATCAGGAGCCGAAGAAGGACGTGGGAATCTGCGAAAAGCCTGGGGGAGTTGATAACCGAACTTTGATCCCAGGATGTCCGAATGGGGAAACCCCGCCAGGGGCACTTGTGTTACCTGGTGACCCGTATCTGAACACATAGGGTACGTGGAGGGAACGCGGGGAAGTGAAACATCTCAGTACCCGCAGGAAGAGAAAACAACAGTGATTCCGTTAGTAGTGGCGAGCGAACGCGGATGAGGCTAAACCGAGTCATGTGTGATAGCCGGCGGGCGTTGCATGGCCGGGGTTGCGGGACTTTCCGTTGCTGTTCTGCCGGACAGCTGAAGTGAGTGCAGATGCATAGGTGAACGGTCTTGAAAGGCCGGCCGGAGAAGGTGTTAGCCCTGTAACCGTAATGTGTGCTGCCGCTTGGAGAGTATCCCAAGTAGCACGGGGCCCGAGAAATCCCGTGCGAATCTGCCAGGACCACCTGGTAAGCCTAAATACTACCTGATGACCGATAGCGGACAAGTACCGTGAGGGAAAGGTGAAAAGTACCCCGGAGGGGAGTGAAACAGTACCTGAAACCGTGTGCTTACAATCCGTCGGAGCAGCCCTAGCAGCTGTGACGGCGTGCCTTTTGAAGAATGAGCCTGCGAGTTAGTGTTACGTCGCGAGGTTAACCCGTGTGGGGAAGCCGTAGCGAAAGCGAGTCTGAACAGGGCGTTGCAGTGGCGTGATCTAGACCCGAAGCGGAGTGATCTACCCATGGCCAGGTTGAAGCGCGTGTAAGAGCGCGTGGAGGACCGAACCCACTTCAGTTGAAAATGGAGGGGATGAGCTGTGGGTAGGGGTGAAAGGCCAATCAAACTCCGTGATAGCTGGTTCTCCCCGAAATGCATTTAGGTGCAGCGTTGCGTGTTTCTTGCCGGAGGTAGAGCTACTGGATGGCCGATGGGCCCTACAAGGTTACTGACGTCAGCCAAACTCCGAATGCCGGCAAGTGAGAGCGCAGCAGTGAGACTGTGGGGGATAAGCTTCATAGTCGAGAGGGAAACAGCCCAGACCACCAACTAAGGCCCCTAAGCGTGTGCTAAGTGGGAAAGGATGTGGAGTTGCGAAGACAACCAGGAGGTTGGCTTAGAAGCAGCCATCCTTGAAAGAGTGCGTAATAGCTCACTGGTCAAGTGATTCCGCGCCGACAATGTAGCGGGGCTCAAGTACACCGCCGAAGTTGTGGCATTCACGTATTACCCAAGCCGGGGACTTGTTCCCTTGGTTCAGGGGCGTGGATGGGTAGGGAGCGTCGTGTGGGCAGTGAAGCCGCGGTGGAAACCAGCGGTGGAGCCTACACGAGTGAGAATGCAGGCATGAGTAGCGAAAGACGGGTGGGAAACCCGTCCGCCGAATGATCAAGGGTTCCAGGGTCAAGCTAATCTGCCCTGGGTAAGTCGGGACCTAAGGCGAGGCCGACAGGCGTAGTCGATGGACAACGGGTTGATATTCCCGTACCGGCGAAAAACCGCCCATACCGAGCCGGTGATACTAACCGTCCAAACCGTGCATCCGTGCCCTTCGGGGCCAGTATGTGCGGGGCGCGCGGGACCTGAACCGGGAGGTAAGCGTATTAACAGGTGTGACGCAGGAAGGTAGCCAGGCCGGGCGATGGTAGTCCCGGTCCAAGGATGTAGGGCGAACGGTAGGCAAATCCGCCGTTCATTAAGCCTGAGACCTGACGGGACCCCCGTATGGGGGGATCTGGTGATCCTATGCTGCCGAGAAAAGCATCGACGCGAGGTTTTAGCCGCCCGTACCCCAAACCGACACAGGTGATCAGGTAGAGAATACCAAGGCGATCGAGAGAATTATGGTTAAGGAACTCGGCAAAATGCCCCGTAACTTCGGGAGAAGGGGGGCCTGCCCCGTGATACAGACTTGCTCTGTGGAGCGGGTGGGGCCGCAGAGACCAGGGGGAAGCGACTGTTTACTAAAAACACAGGTCCGTGCGAAGTCGCAAGACGATGTATACGGACTGACTCCTGCCCGGTGCTGGAAGGTTAAGAGGACCGGTTAGCCCCTTCGGGGGCGAAGCTGAGAATTTAAGCCCCATAAAACGGCGGTGGTAACTATAACCATCCTAAGGTAGCGAAATTCCTGTCGGGTAAGTTCCGACCTGCACGAATGGAGTAACGACTTCCCCGCTGTCTCAACCATAAACTCGGCGAAATTGCACTACGAGTAAAGATGCTCGTTACGCGCAGCAGGACGGAAAGACCCCGAGACCTTTACTATAGTTTGGTATTGGTGTTCGGTGTGGCTTGTGTAGATAGGTGGGAGACTGTGAAGCCCGGACGCCAGTTCGGGTGGAGTCATCGTTGAAATACCACTCTGGTCACTCTGGACATCTAACTTCGGCCCGTAATCCGGGTCAGGGACAGTGCCTGAATGGGTAGTTTAACTGGGGCGGTTGCCTCCTAAAGAGTAACGGAGGCGCCCAAAGGTTCCCTCAGCCTGGTTGGCAATCAGGTGGCGAGTGTAAGTGCACAAGGGAGCTTGACTGTGAGAGAGACATCTCAAGCAGGGACGAAAGTCGGGACTAGTGATCCGGCGGCACATTGTGGAATGGCCGTCGCTCAACGGATAAAGGTACCTCGGGGATAACAGGCTGATCTTGCCCAAGAGTCCATATCGACGGCATGGTTTGGCACCTCGATGTCGGCTCGTCGCATCCTGGGGCTGGGTAGGTCCCAAGGGTTGGGCTGTTCGCCCATTAAAGCGGTACGCGAGCTGGGTTTAGAACGTCGTGAGACAGTTCGGTCCCTATCCGCTGCGCGCGCAGGAAATTTGAGAAGGTCTGTCCTTAGTACGAGAGGACCGGGACGACGAACCTCTGGTGTGTCAGTTGTACTGCAAGTGCATCGCTGATTAGCTACGTTCGATTGGATAACCGCTGAAAAGCATCTAAGCGGGAAGCCGGCTTCAAGATAGATTTCCAACACCCTCGAGGTGTGGGAGGCCCCCAGCCAGACCACTGGGGTTGATAGGCCGGATGTGGAAGCAGGACTAAAGACCTGTGAAGCTGACCGGTTACTAATAGGCCCGATAACTTACACCACACACTTCCCTGGCCGTCGACCGACTTCAAACGGTTCCACGGCAATACACAGGGGAAGGAAAAGATACTTGCATCGCGTCCACTATGTGGTTCCCGGACAACAAACGTCCCAGGGAACACCACAATTGCATACAGTCCAAGAATGAACTGATGTAACCGAAGTTTCACCCCTTCCGTCCGCCCGCGCGGGCCGGAACCGGGGTGGCAAGGGTTACGGCGGTCATAGCGTGGGGGAAACGCCCGGTCCCATTCCGAACCCGGAAGCTAAGACCCACAGCGCCGATGGTACTGCACCCGGGGGGTGTGGGAGAGTAGGTCACCGCCGACATCTTTTGAGCGTGAAGGGCTCCACCATGACGGTGGAGCCCTTCACCCATTTAAGGCCCGTTGCCGGAAACCACGCCAACCTGCATAACCTCAACGCCGTTCCGGTGTCCTGGCTGCAGGCCTGGTGCCGGCTCCCGCCGCGGGGCTGCAGCTGCTCCGTCGGGGTCGGGCCGGGCCCGGGATTCCGGTGCTCCTGCCGCGGGGCGCTGGCGCCGTGCCGGCGTCCTGGCCCGGGTGCTGCCGGTGGCCGGCGCGGCCTGGTTCCGCTCCGGCATGCAGGTGGCGGTCCTGCCGGCCGTGGGACCGGCTGGTGCGCAGCGCGAAGTGCCGGCTGGTGTTGGATTTTAAGCACACTTTTCCCTGCGGGGTTCCGGTAGCGTTCTGGCGGCGGGAGGTCCGCGCGGATTCCGGACGGATGCGGGCAGGGGAGCCCGGCGGGCGTTTGAGTGCTTGGCCACACCGGCCGTGCTGCGGACGGGGCTTTGCCGCCGGTTCCGTGTTCGGATGATGGACTTGGTTTTGCTGCCGTGCCTGTTCGGTGCGCGGCCGGCCGGGGCCGTCGCCGCGGATCCGGGAGCGGGAAGATCCGCGTGGATCCGCGGTTTTCCGCGGCAGCCGGCGCTGTCCCCGGAGGCGGATTTGCGGTGGTCCGCGAAGGCGTGTAATGTCTTCCAAGCCACCGCAGCTAGGAAGCGAAAGCGCTTAGCAGGCAGGGAGGCCAACCCCTTCAAAACAATCACTTTCAAACGGTTCGATTTACCGTGCGGATGAGGTTGCGGGGACCGTGGTTGCAGTAGGAATCAGCCGGAAGGCGATTTGCGAACTGCTGCAGGATCGGGTAAATTTGAAAAGTTGCTCCGGAGCGATGGAGGGCCTTGAAGAAGGGTCCGACTGGTGCCGGGTGCTCCTGTTGTTTGAGAACTCAATAGTGTGCCAAGTTTGTTGATACCAATTATTTTATTGGTTGAATTATTGTCGTGGGGCACCGCCTCCGTGGTGTGCCGCGATGTTTTTTAGCCTGGTTTGAATTTAGTGCAGTGCTGGTTCCCGTTTTCCCGGGGGCCGGTGTTGTGTCTGTTAGTAAACATTAACGGAGAGTTTGATCCTGGCTCAGGACGAACGCTGGCGGCGTGCTTAACACATGCAAGTCGAACGATGATCCGGTGCTTGCACCGGGGATTAGTGGCGAACGGGTGAGTAACACGTGAGTAACCTGCCCTTGACTCTGGGATAAGCCTGGGAAACCGGGTCTAATACCGGATACGACCTGTCACCGCATGGTGGTGGGTGGAAAGATTTTTTGGTTTTGGATGGACTCGCGGCCTATCAGCTTGTTGGTGAGGTAATGGCTCACCAAGGCGACGACGGGTAGCCGGCCTGAGAGGGTGACCGGCCACACTGGGACTGAGACACGGCCCAGACTCCTACGGGAGGCAGCAGTGGGGAATATTGCACAATGGGCGAAAGCCTGATGCAGCGACGCCGCCGTGAGGGATGACGGCCTTCGGGTTGTAAACCTCTTTCAGCAGGGAAGAAGCGAAAGTGACGGTACCTGCAGAAGAAGCGCCGGCTAACTACGTGCCAGCAGCCGCGGTAATACGTAGGGCGCAAGCGTTGTCCGGAATTATTGGGCGTAAAGAGCTCGTAGGCGGTTTGTCGCGTCTGCTGTGAAAGCCCGGGGCTCAACCCCGGGTCTGCAGTGGGTACGGGCAGACTAGAGTGCAGTAGGGGAGACTGGAATTCCTGGTGTAGCGGTGAAATGCGCAGATATCAGGAGGAACACCGATGGCGAAGGCAGGTCTCTGGGCTGTAACTGACGCTGAGGAGCGAAAGCATGGGGAGCGAACAGGATTAGATACCCTGGTAGTCCATGCCGTAAACGTTGGGCACTAGGTGTGGGGGACATTCCACGTTTTCCGCGCCGTAGCTAACGCATTAAGTGCCCCGCCTGGGGAGTACGGCCGCAAGGCTAAAACTCAAAGGAATTGACGGGGGCCCGCACAAGCGGCGGAGCATGCGGATTAATTCGATGCAACGCGAAGAACCTTACCAAGGCTTGACATGGACCGGACCGCCGCAGAAATGCGGTTTCCCTTCGGGGCTGGTTTACAGGTGGTGCATGGTTGTCGTCAGCTCGTGTCGTGAGATGTTGGGTTAAGTCCCGCAACGAGCGCAACCCTCGTTCTATGTTGCCAGCGCGTTATGGCGGGGACTCATAGGAGACTGCCGGGGTCAACTCGGAGGAAGGTGGGGACGACGTCAAATCATCATGCCCCTTATGTCTTGGGCTTCACGCATGCTACAATGGCCGGTACAAAGGGTTGCGATACTGTGAGGTGGAGCTAATCCCAAAAAAGCCGGTCTCAGTTCGGATTGAGGTCTGCAACTCGACCTCATGAAGTCGGAGTCGCTAGTAATCGCAGATCAGCAACGCTGCGGTGAATACGTTCCCGGGCCTTGTACACACCGCCCGTCAAGTCACGAAAGTTGGTAAACACCCGAAGCCGGTGGCCTAACCCCTTGTGGGAGGGAGCCGTCGAAGGTGGGACCGGCGATTGGGACTAAGTCGTAACAAGGTAGCCGTACCGGAAGGTGCGGCTGGATCACCTCCTTTCTAAGGAGCGCCTCAGACTCGCAGGGCCTTCCCAAGTGTTGGTTGTGCGGTTTGCAGGAGAGCCCATTGCGCAGGCGTTTGTTCTGCGGTGGGTGCTCGAGGGTGGAATATCAACGGATAGATGGTCTTTTGGCGGTTTCCATGCCAGTACGGTGTCCCCTTCGCGGGGGTGCCTGGAACGTGTGGGGGTTGTCCGGGGGGTTGTTGTTTGGCACACTGTTGGGTCCTGAGGCAACAGGGACCGGTTCGTGAATGGGCCGGTGTTTGTTTGTTTCTGGTTTCCTGCGCAGTCCTTATCCGGGCCACGGTTTATCCGTGGTGCGGGGATGGGTGCGACGGGGTTGTTGTTTGAACTACATAGTGGACGCGAGCATCTTATAAAGAAGCAATTTTGATGAACCTGGATCTGTTTTGGATCTGTGGTTCTCTCGATATTAAATGCTGATTTTGATCTTTTGTGGTCAAGTTTTTAAGAGCACACGGTGGATGCCTTGGCATCAGGAGCCGAAGAAGGACGTGGGAATCTGCGAAAAGCCTGGGGGAGTTGATAACCGAACTTTGATCCCAGGATGTCCGAATGGGGAAACCCCGCCAGGGGCACTGTGTTTACCTGGTGACCCGTATCTGAACACATAGGGTACGTGGAGGGAACGCGGGGAAGTGAAACATCTCAGTACCCGCAGGAAGAGAAAACAACAGTGATTCCGTTAGTAGTGGCGAGCGAACGCGGATGAGGCTAAACCGAGTCATGTGTGATAGCCGGCGGGCGTTGCATGGCCGGGGTTGCGGGACTTTCCGTTGCTGTTCTGCCGGACAGCTGAAGTGAGTGCAGATGCATAGGTGAACGGTCTTGAAAGGCCGGCCGGAGAAGGTGTTTAGCCCTGTAACCGTAATGTGTGCTGCCGCTTGGAGAGTATCCCAAGTAGCACGGGGCCCGAGAAATCCCGTGCGAATCTGCCAGGACCACCTGGTAAGCCTAAATACTACCTGATGACCGATAGCGGACAAGTACCGTGAGGGAAAGGTGAAAAGTACCCCGGGAGGGAGTGAAACAGTACCTGAAACCGTGTGCTTACAATCCGTCGGAGCAGCCCTAGCAGCTGTGACGGCGTGCCTTTTGAAGAATGAGCCTGCGAGTTAGTGTTACGTCGCGAGGTTAACCCGTGTGGGGAAGCCGTAGCGAAAGCGAGTCTGAACAGGGCGTTGCAGTGGCGTGATCTAGACCCGAAGCGGAGTGATCTACCCATGGCCAGGTTGAAGCGCGTGTAAGAGCGCGTGGAGGACCGAACCCACTTCAGTTGAAAATGGAGGGGATGAGCTGTGGGTAGGGGTGAAAGGCCAATCAAACTCCGTGATAGCTGGTTCTCCCCGAAATGCATTTAGGTGCAGCGTTGCGTGTTTCTTGCCGGAGGTAGAGCTACTGGATGGCCGATGGGCCCTACAAGGTTACTGACGTCAGCCAAACTCCGAATGCCGGCAAGTGAGAGCGCAGCAGTGAGACTGTGGGGGATAAGCTTCATAGTCGAGAGGGAAACAGCCCAGACCACCAACTAAGGCCCCTAAGCGTGTGCTAAGTGGGAAAGGATGTGGAGTTGCGAAGACAACCAGGAGGTTGGCTTAGAAGCAGCCATCCTTGAAAGAGTGCGTAATAGCTCACTGGTCAAGTGATTCCGCGCCGACAATGTAGCGGGGCTCAAGTACACCGCCGAAGTTGTGGCATTCACGTATTACCCAAGCCGGGGACTTGTTCCCTTGGTTCAGGGGCGTGGATGGGTAGGGGAGCGTCGTGTGGGCAGTGAAGCCGCGGTGGAAACCAGCGGTGGAGCCTACACGAGTGAGAATGCAGGCATGAGTAGCGAAAGACGGGTGGGAAACCCGTCCGCCGAATGATCAAGGGTTCCAGGGTCAAGCTAATCTGCCCTGGGTAAGTCGGGACCTAAGGCGAGGCCGACAGGCGTAGTCGATGGACAACGGGTTGATATTCCCGTACCGGCGAAAAACCGCCCATACCGAGCCGGTGATACTAACCGTCCAAACCGTGCATCCGTGCCCTTCGGGGCCAGTATGTGCGGGGCGCGCGGGACCTGAACCGGGAGGTAAGCGTATTAACAGGTGTGACGCAGGAAGGTAGCCAGGCCGGGCGATGGTAGTCCCGGTCCAAGGATGTAGGGCGAACGGTAGGCAAATCCGCCGTTCATTAAGCCTGAGACCTGACGGGACCCCCGTATGGGGGGATCTGGTGATCCTATGCTGCCGAGAAAAGCATCGACGCGAGGTTTTAGCCGCCCGTACCCCAAACCGACACAGGTGATCAGGTAGAGAATACCAAGGCGATCGAGAGAATTATGGTTAAGGAACTCGGCAAAAATGCCCCCGTAACTTCGGGAGAAGGGGGCCTGCCCCGTGATACAGACTTGCTCTGTGGAGCGGGTGTGGGCCGCAGAGACCAGGGGGAAGCGACTGTTTACTAAAAACACAGGTCCGTGCGAAGTCGCAAGACGATGTATACGGACTGACTCCTGCCCGGTGCTGGAAGGTTAAGAGGACCGGTTAGCCCCTTCGGGGGCGAAGCTGAGAATTTAAGCCCAGTAAACGGCGGTGGTAACTATAACCATCCTAAGGTAGCGAAATTCCTTGTCGGGTAAGTTCCGACCTGCACGAATGGAGTAACGACTTCCCCGCTGTCTCAACCATAAACTCGGCGAAATTGCACTACGAGTAAAGATGCTCGTTACGCGCAGCAGGACGGAAAGACCCCGAGACCTTTACTATAGTTTGGTATTGGTGTTCGGTGTGGCTTGTGTAGGATAGGTGGGAGACTGTGAAGCCCGGACGCCAGTTCGGGTGGAGTCATCGTTGAAATACCACTCTGGTCACTCTGGACATCTAACTTCGGCCCGTAATCCGGGTCAGGGACAGTGCCTGATGGGTAGTTTAACTGGGGCGGTTGCCTCCTAAAGAGTAACGGAGGCGCCCAAAGGTTCCCTCAGCCTGGTTGGCAATCAGGTGGCGAGTGTAAGTGCACAAGGGAGCTTGACTGTGAGAGAGACATCTCAAGCAGGGACGAAAGTCGGGACTAGTGATCCGGCGGCACATTGTGGAATGGCCGTCGCTCAACGGATAAAAGGTACCTCGGGGATAACAGGCTGATCTTGCCCAAGAGTCCATATCGACGGCATGGTTTGGCACCTCGATGTCGGCTCG